>NZ_JBEZUZ010000039.1:0-62853 GCF_040636735.1 Streptomyces sp. NPDC035033
CACCTCCGCCGGGGTGCGGGCCGCACGCGGGTGCCGGTGGCCCGCGGTACGGGGGGAAGGAACCCGGGCCCTCCGGCGTGAGCGTGTCCAGTCGCTCAGCACCCGTGTGCCCCGTCGGCGCGGATCCATTCCCCCGTCTTCTCCGGGCGCCGTCCCGCCGTCCGGCGGGACGTGGCGGAGCGCTTCCTCACGGCCGCCGCCGGCCGGGACGGGAGGAGCCCGGTCAGAGCCGTCCGCCGGCGAGCCGTGTCAGCGGGCCCATGGCCGGCCTGGCGGTCGCCCGGCCGGCCGCGAAGGCGGCGCCGGCGACCCCGACGAGTCCCGCCGCCGCTCCCGCCGCGATCGCCTTCCGGTTCATGGCCGCCGTCCACGCCGCGGTGGCGGCGGTCGCGACCTTCGTCGCGCTCGCCGTGACGGCTTCCCGGGCCGTCCGCGGGCCGTCCGCCGCCGCGCGCCCCGCCTTCTCCGCCGTCTCGCCCGCCTGTTCGGCGCCCGACGCCGCGGTCTCTCCGGCGTCGCGTGCGGTCGTTTCCGTCCCGCGTGCCGTCGCGGACGCCTTCGCGCGGGTGCGCTTGGCGGTCGACTCGGCGCGCCGGGACGTCTTGGCCGATGTGCCGCGGTTCGTCGTGCCCGCGGAATTCCTGGAGTTCTCGTTCGATGCGGTCATGGGGTTCCTCCTTGCCGGTGGCGTGTCGGTGAAACGGAAGGGTCGTCCTCGCGGGGCGCGGGCGGCTCACCGGCCGCCCGGGTCGTGGGGCAGCAGGGAGCCCAGCGGGCCGAGGTCCAGGTTCAGGTCGTCCATGGTCAGTCCGTGGCGCGCGCACAGTTCTTCCATGCGGTCGTGGAGGACCATCAGCGTCATGCCGATCCGTTCTTCCTCGTCCTCGCCGAGGTCGCCCTGGTCGACGCGGTGGACCGCGGTGCGTTCCATCAACTGCCTCAGCAGTTCCACGAGGGTGAGGACGAGTCTGATCAGGTCCCGTTCCACGGTGTCGGGGTCGGTGGAGAGGCGTCGCGTCAGGGCGTCGGCCGCGCCGTCAGGGTTCGGTTCGTTCACGCAGGTCCGCCTCCTCCGGCCGGTGGTGTGTCGTTTCCCGGGGGCCGGTCCGCTCCGGGCACGGACGCCCAGGGGGCCGGGTCGTGGGCGGTGATCGACCGGATGACCGCGCGCAGGTTGATGTGGACGAGGTCCACGTCGGCGATGGAGAGGACGAGGTCGCCGGTCAGGACCGCGCCCCCGGTCAGCAGGCGGTCCAGCAGGTCGATCAGGGCCACGGGCGGTCCGGTGTTCCGGGCGGCCGGGCCGTGCGCGCCGTCCTGCGGGGAGGGGGCGTGCGCCGAGGTGTGCGCGGGGCTGCTCATGAGGGGTCGGCACCGCCCTCGCCGGCCTCGGAGACGGGCGTCGCGAAGGAGTACGGCGCCCATGGCCCGGTGACCTCCACCCGGACGCCCGCCACCCCGGCTCCCGCGGCCTCCGCCTCCGCGCGGAAGCGCGCCTCGGCGCCGGTGGGCACCAGGTAGGCGTGGTTGGCGACGTTGACGCCGCGCTCCCCGGACAGTTCGCCCCGCTGCGTACGGTGGGCGACGACGGCCCTCGCCAGTTCCCGGGTCGCCCGGTCCACCCGGCCGGTGACCTGTTCGGCCGCCCGGTGGAGGTCCTCGGTCCCGCGCCGTTGCAGCCTGCGCCGCCGGAGGTACGCCCGGCCCGGCCCGGTCGGACCGGACGGGTCCGGGGCGGCGTCGGGAGGGGCGTCCGGGGCCGCGGCGGGGTCGACGAAGACCTTCACCCCGAGTTCGACGTGACCGCCGAGCCACGCCAGCAGCTCGGTGAAGGCGGCACGGCGCGCGAGCAGGGTGTCCGTCACCCTTCCCTCGTCCGTGTAGACCGTGGCCAGGCGCAGGGGAAGGACCGTGTCGTGCGCGAAGGCGGCGTCGACGACGGTGTGATGGGCCCGGGCGAGCTCCTCGAGGCCGTCGAGGTCCTCCAGTCGGCGCCGCAGCGCCTCCTCGTCGAAGGACGGGGCCGGGACGTCCGACACCAGGGCGACGAGGCCCCCGGCCGGGACGAGCCGGACACCGTGGCCGTCCACTCCGCCCGTGGTGCCCGCGAGGGCGTCGAGCCGTCCGTCGTCCCGCCCGATGCCGTAGACGTACGCCCGGGTGCCCGGGGTCGCGGGCCCGTCCCGCCGCGGTCCGGATCCGCTCCGTACCGTCCCCGGCGGGGTCTCGGACGCCCCGGCGGCCGGGGGGCCCGGGGGCGGCGGCCCGTAGGGCCCGGGTTCTCGCGTCCTGTTCCGGTTCTTCGGTTCGGTGCCGTTCACTGTGTTCCCTCCGTCGCCCCGCCGGTGCCGGCTTCCGGTCCGCCGGCCCGGAGGCGGGCCAGTTCGGCCCGCAGCAGCTCGTTCTCGTCGCTCAGGTGCCGCTCCCGGGCGGTCCCGCCGTCGACGCGGCCGGGCGCGCGGGCCCGGGAGGAGAGCGAGGGGTCGTGTTCCCACCAGTCGATCCCCATCTCCTTGGCCTTGTCGACCGAGGCGACCAGCAGGCGGAGCTTGATGGTCAGCAGCTCGATGTCGAGGAGGTTGATCTGGATGTCCCCGGCGATCACGACGCCCTTGTCGAGCACGCGTTCCAGGATGTCGGCGAGGTTCGCGGACGTTCCCTGGCGGCTGCTCGGCGGTGTGGTGTGCGGTGAGGCCGGCAGGCGTCCCGCGAAGGTCTCGGACATGTGGCGCCCTTCTTCTCGTGGCGGTGTGCGTGCTGTCGGCCGGCGCCCCCGCCACCGGGGCGCGGCGAGCGGTCCACGGGTCCCGCCGGGCCCGGTCGCCGCGCGCCGGCGTCAACCGTTCTCCGTGCCCCTGCGGTACGCCTCGATCTCGTCGAGGCGGTCCAGGAGTTCGTCCTCGCGCCGGTCGAACTCCTCGGCGTCCAGCCGGCCGTTCTCGAAGTCGTCGACCAGCGCGGCCAGCCGCGCCCTCACGGGTCCGGGGTCGTAGTACTCCCGTTCCGCGGCCAGCAGCACCTGGTCGACCACCCATGCCGTGCCGCGGAGCGGGGCGAGGGGCAGGGTGAGGAGCCCGCTGAGGAGTCCCATCCGTCCGCCTCCTTCGCCGCGCCGCCGCGCCGGCCGCTCGTCCGGGTGTTCATACGAAGCTGTAGGGCGGAAGGGGGCCGGTCAGGGTGAAGGTGCAGGCGTCGCCCTCGCGGTCCGCCTCCTTCCGCACCGCGCCGACGAACGCGTCCGCGGAGGCCGTGGCGACCAGGAAGGAGGCGGCGAGGAAGTCACCGCCCGCCGGCGCGGACGGGGAGACGCGGGCGGCGACGGGTCCCAGCCGCCGCAGGGTCTCGTCGGCCTGCTCCTTGTTGCGTTCGTCCACGGCCCGGGCGACGAGTTCCCCGAGCGCGACCCGGTCCTCCCGGCCCGAAGAGCCGGAGCGGGTGCGTTCGTTGAGCTCCCGGATCTCCTCCGAGCCGGTCACGATCTCGCGCAGCAGGTCCTGTTCGTCCCGGGAGGCCCTGAGGTGGAACTCGACGTGTCCCCCGAGCTCGGCCAGGCGGGCGCGGTAGGCCCCGCCGTCCCGTTCCAGGACCTCGGCCACCTCGGCGTCGTCCGGTCCGAGCAGTCCGAACCGCATCGGGAGCGTCGCTCCGTCCGCCATGAGGGACTCGACCACCGCCTCGTGGGCCAGCACGTCCCGCCGCTTGGCCCGCAGGTCCCCGGCGGCGTCGCTCACGACCGCGGCGACCCCGCCGGCGCGTACCGTCCGCAGCGCGGCCGGGGGTTCGCCGACGCCCCGCTGTCCCTCCAGGCGTGCCGGGTGTCCGTCGGGGACGATGGCGTAGATGTAGGTCGGCACCTTCACTCCTCTCCTCGGGCGGCCGACGTCCGGCCGGAGGCGGTCTTCCGCGCCGGCCGCTTCTTGGGTTCCTCCTCGGACTCCTCCCGCTTGCCCCGGAGGGAGTCCGTGAACGCTTCGACGGCGCCGGTGATGGCGCCCTTCGACTTGCCCTTCGCGCCGTTCTCGGTGACCTCGCCCACGATGTCGGTGAGTTGGGCCGGGGCCTTGCGTCCGGACTCCAGGTCGAGCCGGTTGCACGCCTCGGCGAAGCGGAGGTAGGTGTCCACGCTCGCGACGACCACGCGAACGTCGATCTTGAGGATCTCGATCCCCACGAGGGAGACGCGGACGAAGGCGTCGATCACGAGCCCTCGGTCGAGGACGAGTTCCAGGACGTCGTACAGGTTTCCCGAGCCGCTGCCGCCGCTCGTCGTGCTGCTCTGTTGGACGAGTGTCACGCTGAACTCCTTGCTCTCGCGCCCGCGGGCGCATGCGGGATCCGTCGCCGTCGGGAGGCGGTGCCCGGACCGCCGTCAGCGGTGGTCCGTCCGGCCGCGGGAGTAGCGACGGGTGCGCTCGTACGCGGTCAGCCGTCCCTCGGTGTCGAGGGCGACGCGGTACGAGGCCATCACGCTCATCGTGTCCGGGATCTTCTCCAGCTCGACGACCTCCACGTCGGCCGTCCAGCCGTCCTCCGTGGCCCTCACCGCCGAGACGGAGCCCGGTTCGCACCGCAGGAGTTCCGCCAGTTGCGCGGAGGCGCGGCGCATCGCCGTGGGCAGATCGATCGTGCGGGACGTGTCGTCTTCGTTCCTGTCGGTCGTGCTCATCGCCCTGCCTGTCGTGGACGGAGGACCGGCTGAGGGGTGGTCAGCCGCGGTCCCGGACTGAGGACCGCGTGCCCGGCGTTCCCCCATGTATGCGCAAACGGTGCGAAACAGGCCGAGTTCACCGGCCGAGAGCCGGGTTCTCCCCCCGCGGGCGGCCTCCCCCGCCGACGGGAGGAGGAGAGCGCCGGCCGGGCGGGCGGCCCGTGCGCGGGTACGGCGCGGGTGCGGCAGCCGGGCGGGGCCGTGCGCGTGACCCCGGCCGCGTGGCGCGGCCGGGGCGGTCCGGGGCGCGCCTACGCTGCGGGGCATGACCGCAGAACCGGAAGACCACCGGCCCGAGTCCGACGACGTCCGCGCGGCCCGCCGCGCCGTCGAGGAACACCTCGCCCGCACCGCGGACGAGGAGCAGGCGAACCGCTGGCGGGAGACCGGGCGCGTCGACGACCGGGTGGCGGAGGAGGTCGCGCGGGCGGCCTGGGACGCCGTCCAGGAGGTCACCCCGCCTCCGCCGTCGCCCCAGGCCGGCCCCGCGGAGAGGGCGGAACGGTCGCCGGAGCGGGCGGAGCGGCACCGGCGGGCGGTCGCCGTGGCGCGCGGTCTGCGCGAGCTCGGCCACTCGCTGGACGAGACGCTGCTGCCCGGCTTGGACATGGCCGCAGGGTAGGAGCCCGGACGGCTCCTCCTCCCGGCGGCCGTCGCGCCCGGCCGCCGGCCGGCCGGTGCCGCTCCGCCCGCTCCGGCGACCGCGACGTGGGGTCGGTGTCCGTGGTCGGTCCGGCTTCGGCGTGGACGCCGGTGACGCCGAGCAGGCACGGGTCGGCGGAGACGTTCTGCGCGGCCTCGACCGCGGCGGCGCCGCAGGTGACCGCCGCGTGCGTGAGGACGCGCCCCGAGGAGGAAGAGCTCCGCCGGCCGGGTCCGGCCGCGCGCCGCCCGGGGTCCCGGAACGGGGCCGGGGGCGCGCCGGGCCCCGGGGCCGCGGGACTCACGGGGCGGTGGGCCTCCCGTCGTCCCCTGGGCCCCGGTGGCGGTTCCGGGGGACGGGCGCGCCGGAGCGGCCCTCCCGCGATCCCGCGTAGGCGGCGATCCGGAGGGCGCGCAGGCGTTCGGGGGGCCGGAAGCGGGTGAGCGGCGCGCGATACGGGTCGAAGGACTCGTCCTTCGCGGCCGGCCCCGCCCCGAGCAGGGTGAGCAGTGCCATCGGCTGCCAGCGGCGGCCGACGGCGAAGCCCAGGACGAAGTGCAGGGGCCGGTCGGCGACGGCCTCCGCCACCGCCGCGGGACGGGCCGGCACCCCCGGGCTGCCGGGCGCGGGGAACGCGGCCACCACACCGTGCCGGTCACCGACGGCATAGCTCAGGAGGGTGCTGTACGGGCCGGCGGTGGCGGACAGCCGGGGCACGGGGACGTGCCGGGCCGGCCCGCGGCGGCCGCTGGTGGTCAGCAGCAGCTCCAGGGGGCGCCCCGGGCCCTCGGCGTCCTCCACCCGGAGCGCGAGCCCCAGTCCGTCGGGCATCGGGGGCGGCAGTCCCGCGGCGCGGGACCAGCGTGCCGTGACCCGGTAGGAGCCCGCGCGGTCGAGCCAGGGAACGCCCCAGGGACGCGGAGGGTCCGGAACCGTGAGGCGCCCCGTGAGCGCCACCCCCCGCGGGTGCAGCGCGGGCCGGGAGCCCCGGCGGCGGGCGACGGTCCGCGCGAGGCGGTGGACGAGCGCGTCGAGACGGTCCACGGGGACCTCCGGTCCGGTCGGAGGGATGGGCACGGGCGCCGCGGCCGGCCGGGGGCCGTTCCGGGTTCTCCGTACGCACGCCGCGCCTACCCCGTCCCCGGTCGTCGACTCGTCCGGGAGGCGCCTCCGTGCGCGACGGGAGAGAGCGGAACCGTGGACGCCGGGCGCGGCCGGCGGCCCGGGGACGCCCTTCGGCCCTCCCTGCGGACGGCACCGGCCGCGGGAAGGGGCGGAGGGGCAGGAGGGGGTCCGGCGGACGCATTCGACGAGGTGGTCGCCGGGTGCCGGGTCGATCGTCACTCCGTCCCTGCGAGAGGGCGGCCGGCAGTTCGGGGACGGCCGGGGAGGGAGTGGCCGGCGGGGCGGACCGACGGGGCCCGGGGCCGGCGCGGCTCATGGGCGGGGGCCGGGGTCCGGGGTGGGCGCGGGAGCGTCGGGCAGGGCCAGGCACAGGGCGTCGAGGGCGTTCGCGAAGGCGTGTTCGGGCGGGGTGCCGTAGCCGATGACCAGGCCGTCGAGGGCGGGCATGGTGCTGTCCGGATGGCGGTAGGCCGCCAGGCCGTCGAGGGCGAGTCCTTGGCGACGGGCGGCGCGCAGGGCGGCCTCTTCGGTGCCGGGCGGGAGTTCGAGGACGGCGTGCAGTCCCGCCGCCACCCCGCTCACCCGGATGTGCGGGGCCCGCCGGGCGAGGGTGGCGGCCAGCCGGTCCCGGCGGTGCCGGTAGATCCGGCGCATCCGGCGCAGGTGGCGGTCGTAGGAGCCGCGGGCGATGAAGTCGGCGAGCGTGAGCTGTTCGACGACCCCCGACCACATCTCGCGCGGCCCCTTCGCGGCGAGCACGTCGTCGACGAGCCGGCCGGGCAGGACCATCCATCCCAGCCGTACGGCCGGGGACAGGCTCTTGCTGACGGAACCGAGGTGGACGACGCGCTCCGGATCGAGGCCCTGGACGGCGCCGACCGGCTCGCGGTCGTACCGGAACTCGCCGTCGTAGTCGTCCTCGATGACCAGTCCGCCGGTCGATCCGGCCCAGTTGACGACGGCCGCGCGCCGCCGGTGGTGGAGCGGTCCTCCGGTGGGGAACTGGTGGGCCGGGGTGAGGAGGACGGCCGCCGCCCGCGTGGCCGGCAGTTCGTCGATCCGCGCGCCCCGCTCGTCGACGGTCAGCGGGTGGGTGCGCAGCCCCGCCCCGGCGATGATCTCCCGGTGGAAGTCGAGCCCGTACGCCTCCACGGCGATCGTGCCGCGCAGCAGGGAGCACAGCAGCCGCAGGCCGTGGGCGAAGCCGGAGCAGACGACGATCCGTTCGGGCGTGGTGCGCACGCCCCGGGCCCGCGCCAGGTACTCGGCGAGGGCCGTCCGCAGTTCGATCCGGCCTCGCGGGTCTCCGACGCCGAAGGCGTCGTGGGGTGCGGCGGCCAGGGCACGGCGGACGGAGGCCGTCCAGGCGGTGCGGGGGAACGCGGAGGCGTCGGGGGAACTGGGCATCAGGTCGTGGGCCGGCCGCCGCCACGTCCGCCGGACCGGGGCGCGCGCCCGCCCCGTGTCGAGTGGTTCGGGGCGCGCCGCGACGCGCGTTCCCGACCCCTGCCGGGCGGTCAGCCACCCTTCCTCGACGAGTTCCGCGTACGCGTTGCCGGCGGTGTTGCGGGCGATGCCGAGGTCGGCGGCGAGCGTCCGGTACGGGGGCAGCCGGGTGCCGGGGGCCAGGCGGCCCGACCCGATGGCATCGCGCAGGGCGCGCATGAGCTGGGCGCGGACACCGCCGGGGCCCCGCAGCACGAGGTGCAGATCGGCGCCGCCTTCCACGGCGCCGGCCTCCACGGCGCCGGCCTCCGTGGCACCGTCCGCCCCGGCGGCGTCCGCCGTCGGTTCCTCCGGGGAATTGACCCAAGAATCACTCATGGGAATGCACCATAGCGCGGGCCTTTTCGGCCCCTACGGTCGAGGCATGACAACTTTTCAGGTTCCCGAGCGCATGAACTTCTCCCAGGTCGCCCCGAAGGTCTTCAAGGCCGTCCTGGCCCTCGACGCGGCCGCCCGCGACGGCCTCGACCCGGTCCTCGTCGAGCTCGTCCAGATCCGGGCCTCCCAGATCAACAGGTGCGCCTACTGCATCGACTACCACACCGGTGACGCCCGCAGGGCCGGTGAGAGCGAGGAGCGGATCTACCAGCTCGGCGCCTGGGAGGAGTCCAGCCTCTACACCGCCGAGGAGCGGGCGGCGCTGGCGCTGACCGAGGCCGTCACGCTGCTGCCCGCGGGGGTGGGCGACGCGGTCTACGCGGAGGCCGAGAAGCACTTCGGGGAGAAGGGGCTGGCCCAGCTCATCGCGCTGATCTTCACCGTCAACGCGTGGAACCGGATGAACGTCACCACGCGCAAGACCCCCGGCACCGAGTAGCGGACCGCCCGGTCCGATCACCCCGTCGGCGGCGGCCGCCCCTGCGCGGCCGCCGCCGTTCCCCACCCCCGCTCGAACACGTACGCGATGGAAAGGTTCCTGCCGTGACCGCGATCGACCCGTCGCCCCCCGCGCCCCCGCCCGCGGACCCCGGCCGCTCCGTCCTCAAGGGGTGGCTCGCCGTCCTCGCCGTGACGCTGGGCATCTTCGCCCTGATGACCTCCGAGCTGCTGCCGGTCGGCCTCCTCACCCCGATCGGCTCGGCCCTGGACGTGTCCGAAGGCACCGCGGGACTGATGGTGACCGTCCCCGGCCTGGTCGCCGCCGTGTCGGCGCCGCTGGTCACCGTGGTCACCGGGAAGGTCGACCGGCGTCTGGTCCTGGCCGTCCTCATCGGCATCGTCGGCGCCGCGAACCTGGCGTCCGCCTTCGCGACCGGTTTCGCCGTCGTCCTCGTGGCCCGCTTCCTCATCGGCGTCAGCGTGGGCGGGTTCTGGGCGCTGGCGGGCGGCATCGCCCTGCGCCTGGTTCCCGAACGGCACGTCGGCCGCGCCACCGCCGTGATCTTCGGCGGGGTGGAGACCGCCTCCGTCCTGGGCGTGCCCGCCGGCACCCTGATCGGCGACTTCAGCGGCTGGCGCACCGCCTTCGCGGCCGTCGGCGTCCTCGGCCTGCTCTCGCTGGCCTGCATGGTCCTCCTGATGCCGAAGGTCGCCCCCGAGCGGACCATCGGCTTCGCCGACCTGCCCGGGGTGTTCCGCTCGAACGCCGCGGTGCGGGTGGGCATCGCCATGACCTTCCTGGTCATCACCGGGCACTTCACCGCCTACACCTTCGTCCGCCCCGTCCTGCTGGGCGACGGCGTCGACCACCGCGTGATCAGCGCCCTGCTGCTGGCCTTCGGAGTCGCCGGGATCTGCGGCAACTTCCTCGCCGGCGCGCTGATCGCCACGTGGTTGCGGCCCACCGTGCTCGGCATCGCCGTCGTCCTCACCGGGGCGATGACGCTGCTCGCGGTGGCCGACGCCGGTCCCGTCGCCGCCGGGGCCGTCCTCGTCCTGTGGGGCCTGGGCTACGGAGCCGTTCCGGTCACCTTCCAGACGTGGATCCTCGTCGCCGCCCCCGACAGGACCGAGGCCGCGTCCTCCCTGTACGTGTCGGTGTTCAACCTCTCCATCGCGCTCGGCGCCCTCCTCGGCGGCCTGGCCGTCGACCACGTCGCCACCACCAGCGTGCTCTGGATCGGCGGCGGCCTCACCCTCCTCACCGTGCTGGTGCTCGGCGCGGGCCGTGGCGGGCGCCCCGCCCCGGCCCGGAACACCTGACCCGCCGGCGGCCCGGACCGGCGACGGGCGGTCCGCCGGTGTTGACCTTCGAGTCGGTCGAAGGTCGATGATGAGGCGGTGCCCAACGATGATCTGATGCCGATCGGGGTGTTCGCCCGGCGCAGCGGCCTGACCTCCAGCGCGCTGCGGTTCTACGCCGATTCCGGGCTGCTGCCCCCCGCCGAGGTCGCCCCGGTCTCCGGCTACCGCTTCTACGGCCCCGACCAGGTGGACCGGGCGGTCCTGCTCCGCCGGCTCCGCGAGATCGCCATGCCCCTCGCCGGCGTGGCGGCCGTACTCGACGCCGGGGCCGACACGGCGGCCCGACTGGTCGACGAGCACGTCGCGAGGATCGCCGACGACGCGGCGGCGGCACGGCGGACGGCCGCCGTCATCAAGTCCGCCCTGGGCGACGTGCCGGGGCTTTTGATCGCGGTGCTGAAGGGGCCCGTGCTCGCGGACGCGGTCGAGCAGGTCCTGACCGCGACCGCGCAGGAGGCCGGGCCGCCGGTCCTCGCCGGACTGCGCGTCGAGGTGGACCACGAGGCGATCACCCTGACCGCCACCGACCGCTACCGGCTCTCCACCCGGACCCTGGTACCGGCCGAACCGCCGGGGCGGACGTGGGCCGGCACGATCGACGGCGCCGAGCTGCGGTCCGCGGTCGCCGGGATCCGCCGCGGCCCGCTGGTGCGGGTGGAGGCGGCGCCGCACGGGATCCGGCTCCGCGTGGCCGGCCGGGAGGACCACCACTGCCGGTCGCTGCCCGGGGAGTTCCCCGACCACCGGCTGCTGCTCGCGTCGCTGGGCGAGGCCACCACCCGGGTGACGGTCGCGAAGGACGCGCTCCTGCGAGCCCTGGAGGAGCACCCCGGTGAGCGCGTCGGGCTGCACGTCACCGGCCGTGCCGTGCACGTCTTGGACGCCACGGGCCCCGGGGACGCCGCGGCCGCCGTGCCGGCGGACGGCGAGCGCCCCGCCGGTTCCCTCCCGGCCGTCGCGACGGGCCGTCCCCTCCGCATCTGGTTCGAGCTGACCACGCTCTACCCCGCCGTGAGCACCGCGATCGGCGCCGACGTCATGCTCGACCTGCGGGGGCACGACGAGCCCGTCACCGTCCGCTCCGCCGACCGCGGCGACCTCACCACCCTGGTCATGCCCGTCAGCGCCGCACACCCCGCCTGAGAACAAGCCGGACATCCCGCACGGGACGACAGACACCGAGGAAGAACCCCATGAGCACCGCACCCGCCGTCTCCGACCCGATCATGGCGGCCATCGGCCGGGCCGTCGCCGAAGGCCAGGGCGGTGACGCCGCTTCCGCCCGCCGGAGCCTCCTGGACCTGTGGTCCACGATCGGCGTCACCGGGGACCCGCTGCACCGCTGCTCCCTGGCCCACTACCTGGCCGACCTCTACGACGACCCCGCCCGGTCCCTGGCCTGGAACATCCGGGCCCTGGACGCCGCCGACGCCGTGACCGAGGAACGCGTCCAGGAGCACCACGCCGGTCTCGACGTCGCCGGTTTCTACCCGTCCCTGCACCTCAACCTCGCCGACGACTACCGGCGGCTCGGCTCCTTCGAGGCCGCCGCCGAGCACATCGACGCGGCCGAGGCGCAGGTCCCCCGGCTCCCCCAGGGCCCCTACGGCGACCTTCTCCGCGCCGCCGTCCGGGGGGTCGCCGAGGCCGTCGCCCGGCGGGACCGCGCGCCGCGGGCCTCGGCCCCCGGCTCCGCCGTGTGACGCGCGGGCGCGTGCCCCCCCCCCCGCCGGGCGGCGGGACGGGCCGCCGGCCGGTCGCGCTCCCGTCGGCGCCTTCGAGCAGGCCCGATAATGGGCGTCGTGATCGACAGACAGCTGCGCGTGGTACTGGCCGAGGACTCCGTCGTCCTGCGGGACGGCATGGTCGAACTGCTCGGCGCCCGCGGGTGCCGGGTGGTGGCCACCGCCGGGACCGCGCCCGAGCTGGTCGCCGCGGTCGACGCGCACCGGCCCGACGTGGCCGTGGTGGACATCCGGATGCCGCCCACCCACACCGACGAGGGCATCCGCGCCGCCGTCGAGATCCGGGCGCGGACGCCCGGCGTCGGCATCCTGGTCTTCTCCCAGCACATCGAGACCGTCTGGGCCTCCCGGCTGCTGGCGGACGGGGCGGCGGGCGTCGGGTACCTGCTGAAGGAACAGGTCGCCCGCACCGACGAGTTCGTGGAGGCGCTGCACAGGGTCGCCGACGGGGGCACGGCGCTCGACCCGGAGGTGGTCACCGGGCTGATGCGGGGCGGGCGGCGCGGGCGGGTGGACACGCTGACGGCGCGCGAGCGCGAGGTGCTGGAGCTGATGGCCCAGGGCCGTTCGAACCGCTCCATCGCCGCGTCGCTGGTGGTGTCGGAGCGGGCGGTGGAGAAGCATGTCGCCGCCGTCTTCCTGAAGTTCGGCCTGCACGCGACGGACACCGACAACCGGCGCGTGAAGGCCGTCCTGGCGTACCTGGCGGAGAGCTCCGGCTGAGCCCCGCTCACGGCCCCCGCCCGCAGCCGCCGTTCACAGGCGCGCCGGCAGTTCGGCGGTGATCGTGGTGGGGCCGCCGGGCGGGCTGTCCACGGTCAGGACGCCGTCCACCGCCGCCAGCCGCTCGGCCAGTCCGGCCAGGCCGGTCCCGGCGCCGGGGGCCGCGCCGCCGCGCCCGTCGTCGCGTACGGTCAGGCGGACCCGCCCGTCGGACGCGCTCGCCCCGAGTTCGGCCGAGCGCGCGCCGCTGTGCCGGGCGACGTTGGTGAGCAGTTCGGCGGCGCAGAAGTAGACGGCCCGCTCGATCGCCGGTTCCGGACGTTCCCGCAGGTCGAGGTGGACGGCGACCGGCACCGGGGAGGTGGCGGTCAGGCCGGGCAGCGCCTGGGCGAGGCCGCCGTCGAGGGCGACCGGCCGGATGCCCCGGGTGAGCCCCCGCAGTTCGGCGAGGGTGGTGTCGGTCTGGCCGCGGGCGCGTTCCACCAGGCCGCGCGTCCGTTCCAGGTCCGGGCCCGCGGCGGAGGCGAGCGCGTCGTCGGCCAGCGAGAGGGTGATGGCCAGGGCGACCAGCCGGGCCTGGGTCCCGTCGTGCAGGTCGCGCTCCAGGCGGTGCAGCCGGTCGGTGTTCTCCGCGAGCAGGACGGCGCGGGCCGTCTCCAGTCTCCTGACCCGCTGGTGCACGGGGGCGGGGCCGAGCAGCAGTCCGGCGAGCCGCCGGTTCGCACCGCTGAGCGCCCGGATCGCGCCGGGCGCCGCGGCGAGCAGCAGGAGTCCCAGCGGTACGGAGACGGCGTCCGTCCAGCCGAACGGCCGGGGTTCCGGCTCCAGGAGCCGTACCCAGAACGGAAATCCGGTCAGCCAGCCGCCGCCGAGGGGGAGCGCCACCGCCGCGACGAAGCCCAGGACGCCGAGCGGCAGCCGCAGCACCAGGTAGAGCAGGCTCCGCCAGCCGACCGGGTCGGTCAGGGCGGCACGGCCGCGGGCGACCGGGCCCGTGGGGCGGGGCGGGGCGGCCGGTGCCTCGACCCGGTGCCCGAGCAGCCTGCCGACGAGTCGCCGGTGGAGCGCGCCGAGGCCCCGCGCGCCCAGCAGCGCGGCGGCCACGAAGGGCAGTCCCAGCACCGTCAGGGAGAGCAGCACGCCCGCGTACAGGACGGCGATCGCGTAGCCGCCGCAGAGCAGCGCGAGCGGCAGTCCGGCGGCGGCGAAGAGCCATTCGCCGCCGTCGACGGAGAGCCGGGACCGCCGCCCGGCCGCCGGCGTTCCCGTACGGGTCCCGGTCCCGCCCGTGTCCCCGGGAGCGGGTTCCCCGCCGTGCTCAGGCACCGCCGCCACCCGCCCGTTCCGCCGCCGGGCCGCGGGCCGCCCGCGCCCCCGTGACCAGGATGACCGGGACCGTCAGCGCCGCGGCGCCCGCCACGATCCACCCGCAGGCGGCCATCGGGACGGTCGGGAGCGGCGAGCCGGTCACCGCCGTGCTGAACGCGGCGGACGCGGCGCCGGCGACCGTGGCGCCGAGCAGCACGCCCACCACCGTGGTCAGCACCGCCTCCGCGGTCAGCATGCGCAGCAGTTGCGCCGAGGTCGCGCCCACCAGCCGCAGCAGGGCGAACTCGCGGCGCCGGCCGGCGGTCACGGCGACCAGGGTGTTGACCGTGGAGACGGCCGCGAAGCAGACCAGGAGGGCCAGTTCGCTCTGGCGCAGCCAGACGTCGGTGGCCGAGGTGGCGCTGGTCGCCGTCGTGCCCGGGGCGTTCCCGGCGGTGCTCGTCATGATCGACATGGTGCCCGACAGGCCCACGAGCAGTGCGACGGGCACCACGGCGGAGGAGAGGCGGCGCGCGTATCCGCGCAGGTTGGCGTCGGCGAGCCAGCCCGAGCCGGGTGCCAGGATCCGGAGCGGCGCGCCCGACGCGGCCGCCAGGAGACGTGCCGCGAGCGGTCCGAGCAGGGCGACCGCGACCAGCAGCACCAGCGCACCGAGCAGCGTCGCCTGTCCCGCCTCGTCCGCCTGGTCCGCCGGCCGCGTCGCCGCCAGCCGCAGCAGCAGGCCGCCGCCCACCAGCGCGCCGGCGCCGGCGAGCAGGCGCGGCGCCCCCGTCCGCCCGTGTTCGGTGGCGCTCGCGGTGAGGGCGGCCGCGGGCGCGATCCGGGTGATCCGGCGGGTGGCGACGGCCGAGGCGGCCAGGCCGACGGCGAGGGCGGCGGCCAGGGCCACCAGCGGGGGCAGGGGGGTCTGCGGCACGCGCAGGCCCGGCGCGGCCATGCCCCGCCGCTGGAGCTCGGCGAGGAAGCGGCCCGCCGCGACCGCGCCGGCGGCCCACCCCGGGGCGGCGACCAGCGCCGTCGTCGCGACGACCTGGACGCGGACCAGTCTCCGTGTCTGGCGGGGCGTCGCCGCGACGGTGCGCAGCAGGGCGAGTTCGCGGTGCTGCTGCCGGAGGGCGAAGCCGAGCGCGTTCACCACGACGAAGAAGGCGACCAGGACGGCGATCTCCCCGAACGCGCCCGCGATCACCATCAGTCCGGGTCCGGCGTCCGTCTCCCGGGCGTCTTCGCCGGCGGTGAGGCCGGTGGCGAACAGCAGGCCGAACATGGTGACGGTGGCGACGGCCAGGAAGAGCGCGGCGGCCAGGCCGGCGAAGGAGGCCGGGCGGCGGCGCAGCGGCCCGAGGGCGAGCGTGACCATCGGGCTCACCCGCCCAGCCGGCTCAGGCGCTCGCCCACCTGGGCGGCGGGGGGCCGGTCGAGCGCGTCCACCAGCACGCCGTCGGCGAGCAGCAGCACCCGGTCCGCGTATCCGGCGGCGACCGGGTCGTGGGTCACCATCACGCAGGTCTGTCCCTCCCGGTCCACCCCGGCGCGCAGCAGCGCGAGGATCTCGTGGCCGGTGGCCCGGTCGAGCGCGCCGGTCGGCTCGTCGGCGAAGAGGACCCGCGGCCGGGAGACCAGCGCCCGGGCGATGGCCACCCGCTGCTGCTGCCCGCCCGACAGCTGTCCGGGCCGGTGCCGTTCGCGTCCGGCCAGCCCGACCCGGGCGAGCGCGTCCCGCACCCGGTCCCGGTCGGGGCGTTCGCCGGCCAGCCGGCCGGGGAGTTCGACGTTCTGGGCGACGGTCATCGCCGGCATCAGGTTGAACGCCTGGAAGACGAACCCGACGCGGCTGCGCCGCAGTTCCGCCAGCCGCCGTTCGGGCAGCCGGGAGATCTCGGTCCCGCCCCACCAGACGGAGCCGCCGGTGGGCCGGTCCATTCCCGCGAGGCAGTGCAGCAAGGTGGTCTTGCCGGAGCCCGACGGTCCCATCACCGCCGTGAACGTGCCGGGCGCGAGCGCCACCGACACCCCGTTCAGCGCCCGTACGGCCGCGCCGCCCCGCCCGTACAGGCGGTGCAGGTCCTCCGCCCGTGCGACGGCTCCCGTCCCGATGTCCTTCGCCGTTTCGATCATGTACTCATCCTCGGCGGGGCGGGGGCCGGCGGGCGATGGTGCCCGCCCCCGAACCGGGGGTTCGGTTTCCCGAACCCCGTCTTCCCTCCGGGGGCGGGAAAGGCCCTTCCCTACACCGCCGTCGTGTCCCCGGTCGGCTCGGGGCGCGCGGCCCGGTCGTGCCGGGCGGCCTCGGCGGCGGTGAAGGAGGAGACGAAGGTGAACGCGCGGGGGGTCGGGCCGTTCGCCCGCAGGTCCGCCAGGCGTTCCAGGGCCTCGTCGACGGTCGGGAGGTGGCCGGCGGGGACCCACCAGAGCACCATGTGCGCCTCGACGTGCCGCTCGAACCATTCGCGGCGCCGGCGCATCGCCTCCAGGTGGCCGCTGCGGTAGGTGAAGTCCCGCAGGGCCTCCTGGGACTCCCACACGGTCAGGTTGACGATGACGTCGTCGCCCGCCGGGCGCAGGGCGGTGGCGTCGTCCGCCCCGTCCCCCACGAGCCGCCACACGAAGCCGGGCGCGGCGTCGGCGGCGGCGTTGACCGGGTCGAGCATCTCCACGAACGGCGCGATGCGCGGGTCGTCGAGGGGGTGGAGGAGCTTGGCGACGTTCAGCTGGGCGAGGTGGGCGGAAGGCGTGGATGCGGTCATGGCCTCATCCCAGCACGGCCCGCTTTTCTATGTCAATCGACATTGTTTTTAGAACTCTCGACCACCACGCAGCACTCCCCCGGCCGGGCGTCCATCCGGGCGCGAAGGGGTCCGTCCGTCCCCAGCAGCCCCTCCAGCAGGGCGAGGTTCATGCCGCAGACGAGGGGCGGGAAGCGTTCGGCGACGGCGTGGAAGGGGCAGTTGCGCATCCGGACGACGCCGGCCGCCCCTCCGGCGTCGCCGTCCGCCCGCGCGCCCTCGGCCGCCTCCAGGCGGGGCTCGTAACCGCGGGCGGCCAGCACCTCCATGGCCTCCTCCAGGCTGCCGCAGGGCGCCTCCGGGTCCCGCAGGGCCTCGCCCCGACGGTGGGCGGCCTCGCGGAGTCCGGCGTCCAGCCCGGCCCACTCGGCGGCCTCGGCCAGCAGTTCGGCGGCGGTGCGGTAGTCGCGGGCGGGCAGCGACACCGACCGCTCGGCCCGCGCCCTCGTGTACACCTTGGCGGGGCGGCCCGCACCCGGCCCCGAGCGGCCCGTCAGGCGGCGGCTGCCGCTCTCCAGCAGCCCGGCCCCGGCCAGCCTGTCCAGGTGGTGCGCGGCGAGCGTGCGGGCCACCCCGACCGCCTCGGCGGCTTCGTTGCGGCCGACCTCCCGACCCTGTGCCACCACGTACTCGTACAGGCGTCGCCGCACCGGATCCTGCAGCATCGCGATCGCGTCAATGTCTTCCACTCCGACATTCTATGAACAATGCGGATCGGAGATAGAAGGCCGGGGCTCCCGCCCCCGGAGCGGTACGACCCCCGGACGGGGCGGCCCGCCGCCCGCGCGCCGGTCCGGGCGGTCGCGGGCGGTCGCGTACGGTCGCGGGCGGTCGCGGGCGGGAATACGGCGCGCCCGTCCGCCGTTCCTCCCCCGTACGCAGGTGCCGCCCACGCCCAGGTGGTCGAGAGCCATGACCCGTGCCCACCGCGCCCGCCGCGCCACCGCCGCCGTGGCGGCCCTCCTCGCGCTGCTCGCCGGCTGCGCCGCCGCCTCCGGGACGGGCGCCCCGACTCCCCCGGACTCGGACGCCGCCCCGCCGAAGCCCGCGCCCACCGCCGCCGCGTCCCCGCCGGCCCGTACCGCCGAGGCGCCCGAACCCGTGGCCGCGGCGCCCACCCCGCGCCCGCGCCCCGCCGAACTCGACATCCCCTCGATCGGGGTGACGGACCTGCGCGTCGTGCCGTACGAGGGGAAGACCGACGACCGGGCGGGCACCCGCATACAGGACCGGGGCGTCGCGGCCAGCCCGTACGGGAAGCACGGCGGCGTCGGCCCCGGCGACATCGGCAACTACCAGGTGACCGCGCACCGGCTCTCCGCCGGGGGCCCGCTCCGCGACCTGCCCGACGTCGACGTCGGCGACCTCGTGCGCGTCACCGCCGAAGGCACCACGTACACGTACCGGATCGTCGAGACCCGCACCACCTCCTTCCGCTCCGACCGCTCCCTCGCCGAACAGCGGGCCGCCGTCCCCGGGGAGCCCGGCGAACGGCCCACCCGCGCCATGATCACGCTCTCCACCTGCGCCACTCCGGAGGACGACGCGGCGGGCAACTTCTGGCGGGACGCCCAGGGCAACCCCGAGCACCGCATCGACAAGATCGGCGTCCTCACCACGACCCGCCCGGCGGCCGGCGCCGGCTGAGCCGCCGGCCGGGGCCGGTCACGGCCCCATCCCGCCGCGGCCGCGGTGTCGGTGCGCTGAAGTATTCTTCCCGGCACCGCACACCGACCAAGAGGACCAAGAGAATTGACCGGCCTGCCTGCCTTCCCGCTGCCCTTCGAAGCTTCCCGTTCCGCGTTGTACGCCCAGCCCCGGACCCTGCGGGAGCTCCAGATGATGCGATGCAGCGCGCACATACGGGCCAAGCCGGACTGGTTCGACAAGAGGAACGACGACGACATCGTCGCCACGTGGACGCGGGAAGCGGTCGCCCAGGGCCTCACCGAGGCCCAGGTCCGGTACGTCCTCGCCGAACTGGCGCATTACGCCGCGCTGCGGGACGGGCGGACCGGCATCGAGGTGTCCGCCGTCGACGGGGTGTGGCAGTCGGACACCCTGATCGACGACAAGCTCGGGGCCCGGCTGCGCGAGGCGGTCCGGGTGCTGGAGGAGGTCCCCGAAGCGGAGCGGGACTGGCACCCCGGTTCCGACGGCCAGGTGCTGGACCTGGTCCACCCGTCCCTGTTCTGCCTGGTGCGCGAGGTGAGCGGCGCGCCCGAGGAGGCGTGGCGGAACCCCACCGACCGCTACTCGAAGCACGAGTTCTCGGAGAGGTTCCAGTGGCTGCCCACGGACGTCGACGTCAGTGACGACGGCGAGGTCGCCTTCCGTTCGTACGTCAACAACGTCCACCCCGAGGCCCATCACGAACTGGCCGCCGTCCTGCCGGACGTGTTCGCGCGCTTCCGTCCGCTGCTGGAGAACGTGCTCACCGACCTGCGCCACCCGCGCCCCCTGCGGATCGAGGCCGATCCCTACGGGTGGTACGACTCGGAGCCGGAGTACCCCGACGAGGACGACTTCGACGACGACAAGGCGTACGAGGAGGCCGTGCTCGCCCATGAGGCGGCGATGGACGACTGGTGGGAGAACCGCCGCCCGGTCGTCCCGGACGCGCCGGACTTCACCCCGCCCCCGGTGCCCGACGCCGCGGACCGGATCGACCTGCGCGGCCGCGGGCTCCAGGTCATCGTCAAGCTCGCCACGATCCACCTCACCCCGGAGAAGCCCGAGTACGCCGGGGGTTCCTGGCACGTCGAGGGGATGCTGAACGAGCGGATCGTCTCGACGGGGCTCTACTACTGGGACAGCGAGAACATCACGGAGAGCCGTCTCGGCTTCCGTACGGTCGTGGACGAACCGGAGTACGAGCAGAGCGACGACAACGGCGTGCGCGAGGTCTACGGCCTCGAGAACGAGGGCGCACTGAACCAGGTGCTCGGCTCGACCGCCACCCCGGCGGGCCGCTGCCTCGCCTTCCCCAACGTGCTCCAGCACCGCGTCGATTCGTTCCGCCTCGCGGACCCGACCCGGCCGGGGCACCGCAAGATCCTCGCGTTCTTCCTGGTCGACCCGTCGACGCGGATCGTCTCGACGGCCGACGTGCCGCCGCAGCAGCCCTGGGCCGAGACGACGACCATGACGCTCGACGAGGCCAAGGCGTACCGCGAACAGCTCATGCGGGAGCGCAAGTTCTTCGTCGACGAGCACAACGAGCAGCTCTACGAGCGGGAGTTCTCGCTCTGCGAGCACTGACCCCTGCCCGCCGGCCGGCGCCGGCGGGTCCGCGCCCGGGTTCCGCCGCCGGAACGGCGGCCGGCCCGGGGACGGACCCGCTCGGCCCGCGGTCGCGTCCCTCCGCCGTCAGCAGGGGATGCTGAGCGTCATGCTGGAGCCCTGGTAGTGGGTCTCGTAGGCGTTCTGCCAGGTGCCGTTGACCATTCCGGAGTACCGGTACATGGTCACGCCCTCGTCCGAGACCCACTCGCCCTCGTAGGTGAAGGTGACCTCGTACGAGCGGATCTCGCTGTCCCAGACGTCGCCGCACCCGGTCGACGCGGCCGCGCCGCCGGCGCCTCCCAGCACCAGGCCCAGCCCGAGAAGAGCGGACGCGACGACGCCGAGCGACGTGGTCTTGAGCTTCATGTCTCCCCCTGTGGTCGGCGCCCGGAGCCCCCTGCGCCGGGCGCCCGTGGAACGCACCTCGGAGGAATCGGCTCCGGGACGGATCATTCACGCCACACGAAGGAAGGAATCGGACATTCCCGATTGTTCCGCGGGGGTGCGCTGCCCGCCGCCCCGGGAAGGGGCTTCCGGGTCAGGCCCTCCAGGCGCGGAGGAGGCCGCTGATGCGCGCGGTGGTGGTCCGGGGGGCGTAGAGCTCCTGGGCGAGGGCGGTGAGCTGGTCGCGGGTGGGGGCGGCCGGGACGCCGGCGGCGTTGAGGTACGTGACGGCGACGGCGCAGGCGACCGTGAGGTGGGAGCGTTCCAGCCCTCGGCAGCGGCCGAGGGGGTGGACGAGGGCCGCGGCGCGGGCACAAGGGCCCGTCGTGGACGGGCCGGTCGAGGAGTCCGGCCTGGTGACGGGCGACGGCGGCCAGGGGGACGCCGAGATCGTCGGGAGCGGGGTCGGCCCGGCCGGGCGGGGGAAGGGGCGCTCTCCCCCGCCCGTGCGCGCGCCTCACGGCGCTTCCGGTCAGGGGCGGGTGGCCGCGACCTCCCGCTTGAGGATCTTGCCGGTGGCGCCCTTGGGGAGGGCGTCGAGGATCCAGACGATCCGCGGGTACTTGTAGGCGGCGAGCCGGCCGCGCACGAACTCCCGCAGTTCCTCCGGGGTCGCCCCGGTCCCGGGGCGCAGCGCGACCGCGGCGGCGACCTCCTCGCCGAGCACGTCGTCGGGCAGTCCGATCACGGCGGCCTCGGCGACGGCGGGGTGTTCGTGGAGGACCTCCTCGACCTCGCGGGGGTAGACGTTGTAGCCGCCGCGGATGACGAGGTCCTTCTTGCGGTCGACGATGGAGTAGTAGCCGTCCTCGTCGACACGGGCGAGGTCGCCGGTGTGCAGCCAGCCGTCCTTCACCGTCTCGGCGGTCGCCTCGGGGCGGCCCCAGTACCCCTTCATGACGTTGTGGCCGCGCACGCACAGTTCGCCGACGCCGTCGACGACGTCCGTCAGCCGCATCTCGACGCCTTCGATCGGCGTGCCGACCGTCCCGGCCTTGCGCGGGCGGTCGGGGTGGTTGAAGGAGGCGACGGGAGAGGTCTCGGACATGCCGAACCCCTCCAGGAGCGGGCAGTCGAACGCCCTCTCGAAGCCGTGGAGGACCTCGACGGGCAGCGAGGCGCCGCCGGAGACGCACAGGCGCAGGGTGGATACGTCGTACGCGCCGGGCTCCTGGACGTGCGCGCCGAGCAGGGCCGCGTACATCGTCGGCACGCCCGCGAACACGGTGACCCGGCGCTCCTGGATGGTCCGCAGCGCGAGGGCGGGCTCGAAGCGGGGAAGCAGGGTGAGGCGGGCGCCGACGGTGACGGCGGTGTTCATCGCCACGACCAGGCCGAAGGTGTGGAACAGCGGCAGGCAGCCCAGCACGTTGTCCGCGGCGGTCAGGGCGAACAGCGAGCGGGCGGTGATCTCGGAGTTGCGGCCGATGTTGGTGTGGGTGAGCTCGGCGCCCTTGGGCAGGCCGGTGGTGCCGGAGGTGTAGAGGATGACGGCGGTGTCCTCGCCCGCGCCGACCGAGGCGGTGACCGGCACGGTGTGGTCGGCGAGCAGCCCGGTCAGCGCGCCGGCCCCGATCGGGACCACCGTGGCCCGCGAGTCCGCGGCGGCACGGCCCGCCTCCACCTCCCCGACGAGGGAGTCGTGGGCGAACACGAGCACCGCGCCCGAGTCCTCGAGGTAGTGGGCGATCTCGCGGGACTTCAGGAGCGGGTTCATCGGGACGACGACGGCGCCCGCGCGCAGCGCGCCGTAGAAGAGGGCCGGGAACTCCAGCAGGTTGGGCAGCATGAGGCCGACCCGGTCGCCGGGCGTGACGCCGCGGGCGGCGAGCATCGCGGCCGTCCGTCCCGCGAGTTCGTCGAGCGCCGCGTACGTCAGCGACGTGTCGCCGAGTTCGACGGCGATGCTCGGACCGTGCTGGGCCGCGCCGCGGCCGAGGAGGTCGGAGAGGTTCATGAGGATGTCCTTCTGAAGGGTGGGGCGGAGGAGAAGGAGGTGCGGCCGGCGGAGGTCAGCCGCGCAGCGCGGAGGCGAGGACGCCGGGCAGCTTCGCGAGGGACGGGGCCGCGGTGAAGAGGGTGACCCGCTTCAGGGTGGTGACGCCGGTGCGATGGGTGACGAAGTGGGGCGGGCGCGGCGACAGCGACGGCGAGCCGGTGAACAGGCCGCGGGGAGCGGGGGCGAAGGGCGCGCGCAGGACGGTCTTCTCTATGTCGTCGTCGGCCAGCATGAAGGCGTTGTGGACGAAGCCGATCCCGCTGCCGATGGCCCGGCGGGTGTGGCCGGGGTGGGCTCCCCACGGGGTGTGGCCGAGGAGGAAGCCGATCGCGGACCAGCAGTTGACGCCGATCGTGCCGTACCGCAGGCCCGCGACGGCCGCCTCGACCGCGGCACGGTGTTCCTTCTCCGTCTTCGGGTGGACGAGGAGCGTCGCGCCGAGGGTCCCCGGGAGGCGCTCGTCGGCGAAGGCGACGGCCTCGCGCAGGAAGGCGTCCGGGGTGGCGCCGGGGAGCCGTACGACGCCCAGCGCGCTGCCGAACACCTCGTCGGTCAGCAGCACGTCCCGGCCGTCCGCGACGGGGACGTCGGGGACCAGGAGCCGGCGGTCGTCCCCGCCGTGGGCCTCGGCCTCCGGGTGCGCCGCCCGCACGGCCGCCAGACGCCGGTCCGCGCCCGGGTAGTAGTCGGTGCGGGCGGGCAGTTCGCGCAGGATCCGCCGGATCTCGGCCAGCAGCCGTTCGGTGCCGTCCCAGGCGCGCGGGAGCACCAGGATCTGGCTGGCGACGCAGTTGTGGCCGGAGTTGTTCATCTTGCTGGTGACGATGTGCTCGGCCTGGAAGCGGAAGTCCGCCGCGCTCCACGGGCCGGGCACGACGACGCAGGGGCTGACGCCGCCGAGTTCGCTGCTGAACGGCTTGGTGTTCAGCGGGGTGTCCGCGCGGCGGCGTTCCCCGGCCTTCTCGTCCGTGCCCCAGACGATGGCGTCGTGGGTGCGCTCGCTGCCGGTGACGTGGATGCTGTCCACGCCCGCGTGCGCGGCGAGGTGGGCGCCCTCCGGCGCGCCGCCGTCGACGAACCGCACCCAGCCCCGCTGGACGAACTCGCCGAAGACCCGCTCGAAATGGGGGCGGAGGTAGGCGTTGACCGGGTTCATCTTCGCGAGGACGACCTGGCCGTCCACGTACAGCTTGTGCAGGACGTCGAGGGCGGTGATGGCCGCGACGTTGCCGGCGCCCAGGACCAGGGCGACGCCCGGGTCGGCGGGCCGGCCCCGGTACGCGGCCGCCGCCCGGCTCCGCACCCCGGCCGCCGTGGTGCCCGGCCGGGTCCGCACCTGGGCGGTGAACCCGTTGAGCAGCAGGCCGTCCCAGCCGGTGGCGGGGAAGACGTCGACGACCGTCCGCCCGTCCCGCTCCCGTACGGCGCGGACGTCGAGCGGCTCCTTGCCGGCCGCGATCCGGCGCAGGACCTGGAGGTAGGCGCTCGCGGTCCGGGCCAGTGCCCACGGCGCGCCCGCCCAGTCCTCCGCCGCCCAGGGGGAGTCGGGGGCGTAGCCCTTGGCCCGGGCGCACGCCGCGACCATGTCCTCGGCCGCGTCGGCGATCCGCGGCAGAAGGCGTTCGAGGAGCCCGATGCGTTCGGGGAGCGGGGTGGCCGCCCAGGTGCCGGCGCCTTCCCGGAGTTCGGCGACGGCGCGGTCCAGCGCTTCGATGTCGAGGATGAGCGGGGTCATGGGCGGGGCTCCTTGGGCGGGGCGGGAACGGGGGCGGGGGGAGGTGGGGCCGGTACGAAGGCGGTCGGCCGGCCGCGTCAGGCGCCGGCGCGGGGCGCGTCGCGCGCCGGGTCGATGAGGGCGAAGGCGGCGACGGCGCCGAGCAGGAGCAGGACGCCGGACGCCACCGTGGCGTTCTGGTAGCCGGCGGCGCCCTGGCCGTCGACCATGCGGCCCACGACGACCGGGGCGATCAGGCCCGCGGTGGTCACCACGGCGTTCATCGTGCCGAGGGCGCCGCCGCGCCGGGCGGCCGGGGCGAGTTCGGCGACGGTGGTGACCGCGACGGTCGCGAAGGCGCCGCCGAGCCCGCAGCCGGCGACGACCAACGCCGTCCGGGCACCGGTGCCGTCGGTCAGGGGTACGGCGAGGAAGCACAGGGCGCCCAGGAACAGCATCCCCGCGCCGACGCGTCCCCGCGCCCAGCGGCTGCCCACGCCGCGGCGCATGAGCCATCCGGTGAGCGCGGCCTGGGCGAGCAGCACGACGGCGCCGAGCGCCCAGGGCACGGCCACCAGTGTGCCGGCGGCCTCGGAGGAGTGGCCGAGGCCGTTCTTCAGGTAGGACGGCAGCCACACCAGCATGAGGGCCACGCACCAGTAGCTGGTGAAGTACGCGGCGGTGGTGCCGATCCAGGTGCGGTTGCCGAGGACGCGCCGGTACGCGGACCGGGCCCGGGCCCCGGCGGGCGCGTGGGCGCCGTCCGCCGGGGCCGCGGCCGGGGCGCGGTCCTTCTCCCGGTACCGGCCGTCCGCGCCGAGCAGGCACCAGGCCACGGCCCACACCAGCCCCACGCCCGCGACCACCCAGAGGGCGGAGCGCCAGCCGTGGTGCTGGATGACCCAGGTCAGGCCGGGGGCGGCGATGATCACGCCCCATGTGACGCCGAGGGTGACCAGGGCGCCGGGCAGATTGCGCCGGTCGTCGGGGAACCAGGACAGCGCGGCCTGCTGGGCGACCGGGAAGGCGGGGCCCTCGGCGGCGCCGAGCACGATCCGGGTGCCGATCAGGACGGCGAGTCCGCCGCCGAGCGCGGCGGGCACCTGGGCCACCGACCAGAGCAGGGCCATGATCAGCAGCAGCCACTTCAGGGACACCCGGTCGGCGAGCAGGCCCACCACGACCGCGGCCACCGAGAACAGCAGGAAGAACGCGCTGTTCGCCAGCCCGAAGTCGGTCGCGGACAGGCCCAGGTCGGCCCGGATCTCGTCGGCGGCGAGGCCGAACACGGCCTTGTCCGCGAAGTTGATCATCATGAAGACGACGAGCAGGCCGGTGACGATCCAGGCGCGGGCGCCGGGCTCGTGGGCCGCCCGCGCGGGCCGGGCAAGCGGCGGTGCGGCCGAGGTGTCGGCGGCGGTCACGGGAACCTCCGGGGAAGGGGGAGGGCGGACGCGGTCGTGCGGGCGCCACTCCGGAAGGGGGAGGGAAAGAAGGAAGGGGGGAAGGGGTGCGGGAGGGGGCGGGAACGGCCGGCGCGCCGCCGGGACCGCCTCGCGTCCCGCCGCTGCCGGGGGCCGACCGGTGCGGGTGTCCGTTCCGCGGGAGCCACCCGGCTCGCGGCGGACACCCGGACCGTGACGGCGCGTCAGGAGAGCGGCACGCCGGCGATGGCGATGCGCTCCATGACCCGGCGCCGCGGGTAGTAGTCGTTGATCGCGTAGTGCTGGACGGCGATGTTGTCCCAGATCGCGATGGAGTCCGGCTGCCACCGGAAGCGCACCTGGTACTCGGGGATGCGGGCCTGGAGCACGAGCGTGTCGAGCAGTTCGCGGTTCTCCTCGTCCGACAGTCCGACGATGCGGGTGGTGAAGGGCTCGTTGACGTAGAGCAGCTTGCGGCCGGTCCGCGGGTGGCGGACGACGACCGGGTGCTCGACGGGCGGCAGGGTCCGCCGGAAGCGGGCGATCTGTTCCTCGGTCATGACGGCGCCCCAGCTGGGCACCCAGTCGTGGACGGCGGTGAGTCCCTCGACGCGGGCCTTCGTCTCCTCGGAGAGGTTGTCGTACGCGGCGCCCATGTCCGCCCACATCGTGTCGCCGCCCTCCGGGGGCACCTCGACGGCGCGCAGGACCGAGCCCAGGGCGGGGGCCGCCATGAAGGAGTGGTCGCTGTGCCAGATGTTCTCCTGGCCCACGGCCATGGCGTCCTTGGCCAGCCGGGAGACGCCGGCGGTCTCGCCCCGGGGGAAAAAGGGGTTCGCCTCCGGTTCGCCCCAGACGCCGGCGAGCGCGAGGTGGTGTTCCGGGGTGAAGCCGCGCTGGTCGCGGAAGAAGATCACCTTCCACTCCAGCAGGGCCTGGCGGAGTTCGGCGGCGAGTTCCTCGCCGATCCGCCCGGTGAGGTCCACGCCGCTGATCTCGGCGCCGATGTGCGGGGTGAGCGGGCGGACCCCGAGGAGGCGGTACTCGGCGGACGGCGCGTCGGGGGCGGTGCGCTCCAGAACGCGCCGTCCGTAGTGCAGCAGGGGCTTGTCGAGGACGGGCCGGGGGGTGGGAGCGGGCATGGCCATGGAGTACCTCCGCGGTGACGACGGTGGCGTCGGTGACGACCGGGAATTCATTACCGGGAGTATCGATATTCGGATGGGCGGGGGCAAGGGGTTCGCGCCTCTGGATTTCGGCGGCCCCCGTGCGGGCGGTTCTCCGTCAGTCCCGCGCGGACACGGCGCGGGAGACGAGTTCGACCACCGTGTCCACCAGCGTGGCGTCGGGCGGTGCCATCTCTCCGACCAGGCGGAACACCAAGGGCGCGGCCACCATGGTGGAGACCGCGCGCACGTCGATGTCCGGCCGGACGTCGCCGCGGGCGATGCCCCGTTCCAGGATGTTCCGGGTCTCGCTCATGACGCGGGCGGAGTAGTCCCCGTACGCGCTGCGCACGGCGCCGGCCTCGGCCGCCGCCCCGATGACGGCGGCCATCAACCGGTCGATGCCCGGGGCCCGGTACGCCTCCAGCCGGGTTTCGAGCACGACCCTCAGCTCGGCGCGGAAGTCCCCGAGGTCGGGAACGGACAGCGGGCCCACGCGCGACTCGGCCGCCGCGATCAGCAGGTCCTGCTTCGTGGGCCAGCGCCGGTAGATGGCCGGTTTGCTGGCCCCCGCCCGCCGCGCCACCGCGTCCATGGTGACGGCGGCCAGCCCCTTCTCCGCCACCAGGGCGACCACCGCGTCCAGCACCGCGTGGTCGACCCGCTCCTCACGGGGCCGCCCCGGCCCCCGACCCTCGTCCCGCACCCGCTTCCCAGCCATGCCCCGAGCCTACGGGCTCACCCGCCGCCCGGGCCGAGGCGGGCGGCGACCGGACGCGCCGTGCGGCTCCACGCCGCTCGGCCTACGCTGAGGGGGTCGAGCGGCGCCGTTCCGAGCGGCGGAGGCACAGATGGCGGACGAGAAGCCCCCCGGTGGGGCATCGCGCGGCGATGACGGGCCCCCTTCGGGGCCGCCGTCCGGGCCCTTGCGGAGTCAGGTGCCCCAGGCGCCTCCCCCGAGGAGACGGTGGATCGTCGCGCTGGTGATCGCCTGCGGGGTGGCCCTGGCGGTGGGGATCGCGGGGATCCTGGCCGGGACGGGAGCCTTCGACGGCCCTTCGGAGGGCGGCGGGGGCCCTTCTCCGGCGATCGCGTCGCCGTCGCCGTCCGGACCCGCCGCCATGTCCGCGTCCGCCACGCCCGGCCCCTCGTCGCGCGCCCCCGGGGACCGGGCCACCACGGCCCCGGCTTCCGGCACGCTGGCCTTCGGTCGGACGCGGGCGTACGAGGACGGGCTGGAGGTGACGGTGTCGGCGCCGAGGCCGTTCACTCCGTCACGGGGCGCGGCGGGGCACAGCCCGGGCAACAGGGCCGTGGTCCTGGACGTGAAGGTGCGGAACGGCAGCGGCGATCGGATCGCCCTCGACGGCGTGGTGGTGCGGGCACGGGACGGGGAGGGCCGGGAGCTCTCGGCCGTCTTCGACGCGGAGCCCCCGCCCGTGCTCGGCCTCCACGGAGCCCTGCTGCCCGGCCGGCAGGCCGTGGCCTCCTACGGGTTCGACCTGCCGGCCACCGCACGCTCCGCCCTGGAGGTCGAGGTCAAGGTCGGTTTCGACCAGGACTCCGACTTCTGGAGCGGCCCGCTGCCCTGACCGCTCCCTCCCGCGCCTTCCCCACCGCCCCGGCGGCGGGGAAGGACGGACCATCACGGGCGCAGGACGCGAACCGTCCCGCGGGGCCGGTCAGGTGACGCAGCGCCAGGTGGTCTCCGGCAGCAGGGAGAACGTGGTGAATCCTCCGAAGCTGATGAACTCGCCGGGGTGGACCACCTTCTTCGTCCCGCCGTAATCCCGCTTCGACCACACGCACCAGTCGTTCTGGGTCCTGTTCTGCATGGTCTCGCCGCCGTCGGGCAGGCCGACCCGGCCGGTGTCGTCGGTGCCGTTCACGAGCCGGGCCATCGGCGAGTTCGGTGGACTGCCCTCCCACAGGCAGAAGTTGTTGGCCGGGCAGGAAGCTGCGGCGCTCTCCGTGGCCGACAGGGGGATCAGGGCGATCGCGGTGGTGAGTGCCATCACCACACGGTGCGTGACCGTTGCGCGCACGTGCGCTCCTCCTTCTGTTGCCGAGTGGTACCGATGCTCCCGAAGGACCACACACCGCACAATCACTCACAAGGAGGACCATCCGCGACGGGGCGGAGGCGGCGCGGGCACGTCCGCGCCCACCGGGCCTCGGCGTCGAGGGGGCGCTCAGCGCGCCGGGGCGGTGCCCCGGAAGGTGCGCCGGTACGCCATCGGCGAGACGCCGATCGCGGCGTGCAGGTGCTCGCGCAGGGAGGTCCCGGTGGCGAAGCCGACCCGTCCGGCGATGTCGTCGACGGGCAGGTCGGTGGTCTCCAGGAGGTGCTGGGCCCGGGAGACGCGCTGCTGGATCAGCCAGCGGCCGGGGCTCGTTCCCACCTCCTCGTTGAACCGGCGCGCGAAGGTGCGCAGGCTCATCCGAGCATGGGCCGCGAGCTCCGTCAGCGTCAGGGGCTCGTGCAGGTTCTCCAGCGCCCACTGGCGGGTGGCCGACGTGCCGTTCGCGTTCTCCGGGAGCACCGGGCACTCGATGTACTGGGCCTGGCCGCCCTCCCGCCACGGCGGCGCGACGCAGGCCCTGGCCACGTGGTTGGCGACGGCGGTGCCGTGGTCCCGTCGCACGAGGTGCAGACAGACGTCGACGCCGGAGGTGGCACCGGCCGAGGTCAGCACGTCCCCGTCGTCCACGAACAGCACGTCCGGGTCCAGGGCCACCCCCGGGTACCAGGACCGGAAGACGTCGGCGACGGCCCAGTGGGTGGTGGCGGGCCGGCCGTCGAGCAGCCCGGCGGCGGCCAGGACGAAGGCGCCCGAGCAGATCGACACGATCCGCGCCCCGGGCCGTACGGCCGCGAGCGCCTCGCCCACCCCCGGCGGCAGTTCGCGGGAGAGCCGGGAGACGTCGAAGGGCGGCAGCAGCACCGTGTCCGCCGTCGCGAGCACCTCCGGCCCGTGCTCCACCGAGACCGAGAAGTCCGCGTTCGTGGCGACGGGTTCGCCGTCGACGGAACAGGTCAGGACCTCGTAGCGGTCCTGGAGCGCGCCGAACACCCGGCTGGGGATGCCGAGTTCGAAGGGGTACACCCCGTCCAGGGCGAGGACGACGACACGGTGAACGGTCATGGCAGGATCCCGTCGGAAAGTGGCCTTCATGCCATGGTACGGCTCCGGCGTCCCGGGCGAGGCTGGAGCACATGACGAACCACGCCACCATGCGCGCCATCAGCCAGGACACCCACGGCACCCCCGAGGTGCTGAAGGAGGTCGTCCTGCCGCGGCCCGCTCCCGGTCCGAGCGAGATCCTCGTCGCCGTGCGCGCCGCCGGGGTGAACCCGACCGACTGGAAGCACCGCGCCGCCGGCATCTTCCTGGACCGCATGCCGCTCGTCCTCGGCTGGGACGTGTCCGGCGTCGTCGAGGCCGTCGGCTTCGGCGTCACCCTGTTCAAGCCGGGCGACGAGGTCTTCGGGATGCTGCCCTACCCGCACGGGGTCGGCTCCCACGCCGAGTACGTGACGGGGCCCGCCCGCGCCTTCGCGCGCAAGCCCGCCGGCATCGACCACGTCCAGGCGGGCGCCCTGCCGCTCGCCGCCCTCACCGCCTACCAGGCGATCGTCGACGCCGCCGCCGTCCGCGCCGGACAGCGCGTCCTGGTCCACGCGGCCGCCGGCGGGGTCGGCCACCTCGCCGTCCAGATCGCCAAGGCCCGCGGCGCGTACGTCGTCGGCACCGCCAGCGCCCCCAAGCACGACTTCGTCCGTTCCCTCGGCGCGGACGAGGTCGTCGACTACCGCACCACCGACTTCCGCGACGCCGTCCGGGACGTCGACATGGTGCTGGACACCCTTTCCGGCGACACCCGCGTCCGTTCCCTCGACGTGCTGCGCCCCGGCGGCATCCTCGTCTCGCTCCTGCCGGGCACCGACCCCGACGAGGCCGCGAAGGCGGCGGCCCGCGGGGTCCGCGTCGAGACCCTCCTCGTCGAGGCCGACCACACCGGCATGAACGCCGTCGCCGACCTGGCCGCCGCCGGCACCCTCCGGGCCCACGTCGAGGCCGTCTTCCCGCTCGCCGACGCGGCCAAGGCCCACGCGCTCGGCGAGACGGGCCGCACCACCGGCAAGATCGTGCTCACCGTCTCCTGACGCGGCCCGCGGCGGTTCCGGCGGTGCCGCACCGGCCCCGCCGGAACCGCCGCTCCCCCGGCCGGCGTCAGCGGCTCAGGTTCCGGAACCGCCTCACCGCCAGCGGGAAGAACACCGCGGTGAGGGCCACCGGCCAGGCCACCGCGAGGAGTCCCGCGTGGGACGCGGCCCAGGAGCCGCCGTCCGCGCCCGGGTTGCCGAACAGGTCGCGCACCGCGGTGGCCGTCGCCGACATCGGGTTCCACTCCACGACCGCGCCCAGCCAGGACGGCATCGACGCGGGCGAGGCGAGGGCGTTGGAGAGGAAGCCGACCGGCCAGACCAGGATCTGCACCGCCTGCACCAGCTCCGGCTTGCCCGCGACCATCGCCAGGTGGATGCCGACCCACAGCATCGCGAACCGCAGCAGCAACAGCAGGCCCACCGCCCCCAGGGCGGAGGCGGGCCCCTCGTGCCAGCGCCAGCCGAGCGCGTGGCCGACCGCGATCATCACGGCCAGGCCGATCGCCGACTGCAGCATGTCGGCGACGCTCCGTCCGACCAGGACCGCGCCGGAGTTCATGGGCATCGAGCGGAACCGGTCCACGACCCCCTTGTCGAGGTCCTGGGTGACCGAGAGCATCGTCGACTCCAGGCCGAAGGCCATGGTCAGGGTGAGCATGCCGGGCACCAGGTAGTCCTTGAAGTCGCCGTCGACCCCCCGCCCGCCGCCGATCAGGTACCCGAACATCAGCAGCATCATCACCGGGAAGACCAGGCCGACGACCACCTGCACGGGCCGGCGCGCCCAGTGGGCCAGTTCGCGCCTGGTCATCGTCCAGGAGTCGGCCACCGCCCACCCCAGCCTCGAACCCGTGCCGTACTCCGTGCTCACGCCGTGGGTCGTGCTCACGCGGCGGCCTCCTTCGTCAGGTGGATGAAGACCTCGTCGAGCGTCGGCCGGCGGACCGCGATGTCCTCCGCCTCGATGCCGGCCGCCTCCAGCGCCCGTACGGTCCCGGTCAGCGCGGCCATCCGGTCGGCGACCGGGGCGCTGACCCTCCGCCGGTCCTCGTCCACCCTCGCCCCGCCGGGCAGGAGGGAGGCCGCGCGGGCCAGCTGGGCCGGGTCGCGCAGGACCACGTCGATGCGGTCGCCGCCCGTCCTGGTCTTCAGCTCGTCCGCCGTGCCCTCCGCGATGACCTTCCCGTGGTCGATCACCGCGATCCGGTCGGCCAGCTGGTCGGCCTCCTCCAGGTACTGCGTGGTCAGCAGGACGGTCGTGCCGCCGTCCACCAGCGAGCGCACCGCGTTCCACACCTCCGTGCGGCCGCGGGGGTCGAGTCCGGTCGTGGGCTCGTCCAGGAAGAGCACCCGCGGGCGGGAGATGAGGGAGGCGGCCAGGTCGAGGCGCCGCCGCATGCCGCCGCTGTACTGCTTGACGGCCTTGCGGCCGGTGTCCGCGAGCCCGAACCGGGCCAGGAGCTCGTCGGCCCTCGCGCCGGCGCGGCGCGCGCCGAGGTGGTGGAGGCGGCCGAACATCTCCAGGTTCTGGCGGCCGCCGAGGTCCTCGTCGACGGCGGCGTTCTGGCCGAGCAGCCCGATCCGCGCCCGCACCTCGGCGGCCCGGGTCCGCACGTCGAGCCCCGCCACCTCGACGCGGCCCTCGTCGGGGCGCAGCAGCGTGGACATGATGCGCACGGCCGTGGTCTTGCCGGCGCCGTTCGGCCCGAGGATCCCCTGGACGGTCCCGGCCCGGACCGTGAGATCGAGGCCGTCGAGGGCCTGCTCGTCCCCGTACCTCTTGCGCAGCCCCTCGACGACGATCGCCTGATCGCGGTCAGACAAAGCACTCTCCCTCAGTCACTGATCAAACTTGACTAGTGAGGGACGGTACGACGCTCCGCGCGACTAGTCAAACTTGAATAGTAAGAGGAGGCGTCCGGGCCCCCGCCCACTGGTCACACTTGTACAGTGGTCCCGCCGAACGTTGCCCAACGAGGAGACGCGCATGTCAGCGATCCGACTGCTGATCCTCGGCGCGGTCCGCCAGCACGGACGGGCCCACGGCTACCAGGTGCGCAACGACCTGGAGTACTGGGGCGCCCACGAGTGGTCCACCGCCAAGCCGGGCTCGATCTACCACGCCCTCAAGCAGATGGCGAAGCAGGGCCTCCTCGTCGCCCACGAGGTCGCGCCGAGCACCGCCGGCGGCCCGCCCCGCGTGGAGTACGAGATCAACGACAAGGGGACCGAGGAGTACTTCGCCCTGCTGCGCGAGGCCCTGAGCTCGCACGAGCAGAAGGCCGACGTGCTCTCGGCCGGCATCGGCTTCATCGTCGACCTGCCGCGGGACGAGGCCGTCGCCCTCCTCAGGAAGAGGATCGCGGGGCTCGAACGGTGGCGCTCCTCCGTCACCGAGTACTACACCCCGGAGGACGGCCCCGGGCAGCTCGGGCACATCGGCGAGATCATGAACATGTGGGTGCACTCGGCCGACAGCGGCGCGAAGTGGACGCGCGGCCTCATCGAACGGATCGAGGGCGGCGCGTACACCTTCGCGGGGGAAGGCGAACCCTTCGTGGGCGTCCTCGGGGACGGTGAGGCGAACCCGTACGCGACGGGACCGCACCCGGAGGACGGCCGCTGACGGCACGGCGGGAGGGGTCCTCGCCCGGCCCCGGCCCGCCGGTGCGCCTCCGTCAACGCGGACGAGAACCCTCCGTCGCCCGGTGCACCCGCGCGATCACCTACGGCTATGATCCGGCGCCGTCGCCACCCGCGACGAACCGAGACGGGAGTACCCCATGGCCATCATCGTCACCTTCGATCTTCCTGGCGCCGGGCAGGAGTTGTACGACGCGGTCATCGCGCGCGTGACCGACGGGCAAGGCTTCACGCGGTTCGCGGACCTGCCGAACCCAGGTCTCATCTCCCACGCGGCGGGGCCGGTCGACGGCGGGTTCCGCGTGACCGAGGTCTGGGAGAGCGCGGAAGCCCTCGAGAAGCACGCCGAGACCTTCGGTCCGATCCTGGCCGACCTCGGTCACGCGGACGCGCGGCCCTCGATCATTCCGGCGCACAACGTCGTCGTACGGTAGGGGCGGTTCAGACCGTTCCCGAGCCGCGCCGATCGCCCCGGGCCCGACGGGTCCGGGGCGATCGGCGCGGTCCACCGACAGCGAAGGAGAGCCGGCGGTGTTCCACGACGCCCGTGCCGGACGCCGGATCCACCGGGGCGCGACCGGTCCGATCGGCCGGGCCCTCCGGCGCGCGGCGGACGCGCCCCACCCCGCCGCTCCGGCGGTGGCGGCATGACCCGGCCGACGACCGGGGCGCTGCACCACGTCGAGATCTGGGTGCCCGACCTGGAGCGGGCCGTCACCTCCTTCGGCTGGTTGCTGGAGGCACTGGGCTACGCGCCCTTCCAGAGCTGGGCCGACGGCCGCAGTTGGCGGCTCGGAGCGACCTACCTGGTCTTCGAGCGGTCGCCCGCGCTGACCGCCGGCCGGCACGACAGGTGCCGGCCCGGGATGAACCACCTGGCGTTCCACGTCGAGGACCGCCACGCCGTGGAGGCCCTGGCCGCCGAGGCACCGCGGCACGGGTGGAGCCTGATGTTCCCCGCCCGCCACCCGCACGCCGGCGGCGAACGGACCTGCGCCGCCTACCTGGAGAACGCCGACGGCTTCGAGGTCGAACTCGTCGCCGCCTCCCCGGCCCCACCGGACTGACCGGGAGCCCCAGGACGTGTCCGCGCCCGTGGGCACCTGGCCCCCCTCTGCCGGGGCCGGAGGGGATTGTCAGTGGCCGTGTCTAGCATGGCGATCATGACGGAGACGCAGGTGGGGGCGGCCGGGCGGCTGCTGCGCGAGATGGCGGAGACCGGTCGGGACGTGGAGCGCGCGGTCCCTCCGCGCGGGGCCGCGCTGCGGGCGGTGGAGCGGGCGCGGCCCGCGCGTTCGGTGGCGGCCGAGGTCGCCGCCGCGGGAGGAGTCGACGACGAGGCGGCCGCCTTCCTCCGGGAGCTGACGGAGCGCCACCTCGGCGCGGACACGGCCCGCTGGCGCGGGCTGCACGACGCGCTGGCGGGGCACCGCGGCGATCTGCCCGAGCTGCTCGCCGCGCCGCCGGCGCCGCCGGTCTCCGACGGCGCGCTCCGGCCGCCCGCGCCCCGCAGTGCCCACCGCACGCTCGGCCTGCTCCTCGAACACGCGGAACCGCGGCACGCGGCCGCCGCGTTCGCCGCCCTGCCCGAGCGGGTGACGACGGAGCTGCTCGCCGGCGGGGCCCCGCCGGCCCCCGCCCTCGCCGCCGCCGTCGTCGACCACGGCGACACCCGCGCCCGGGCCGCCCTGGCCCGGCACCCCCGGCTCGACACCCGGGTCCTCGCCCGGCTGGTCGAGGTCGGCGACGCCGAGGTCGCCGCGGCCGTCTACCGCAACCCGCGCACCACCCCGTCCCTCCGCCGCACCGTCGTGGAGCGGCTCGACTCCGTCCCGCTCGACGGGACGCTGCGCGCCGAGCTGACGGCGCCGGACGGGCGGGTCCCGCGGACCTGGCTCGCCCCGCTGCTCGGCTCGGGCGACCCGGGGCTCGTGGTGCCGGCCCTGCGGTCGGGCGTGCGGCAGGTCGCCCAGCGGTACGCCCTGCTGCGCGTCTGGGAGCGGACCGGACCGGAGGCCGTACGCGCCCTGCTCGACGACCCCGCCACGGCCGCCTGCCTGCACCGGGCCGTCGTGGAGGCGGTCCGCGAGGCCCTGGCCGCTCCGGACGGCGACGGGCCGGGCCGGCTGCGCGCCCGGGGCGAGCCGTACGAGGATCCCGCCCGGCTGCCCGCGCTGCTCGCCACCGCCCGGGGCACCAGCACCCTGCGCGACCTGCTGTCCGAACCGTACGTCCATGATCTCGACGCCCTCGCCGCGGCCCATGCCGCGACCCCGTTCATGCCCAAGGCCTGCGAGGAGCTGGCCCGTCACGAGGCCGCCAGCGACGCGCAGCGCCGGGCGTTCCGGCTGAGCGTCCTCAACGAACCGTGGCGGGCCGGGGGCCGCCGCGCGGGGAACACCGCCCCGCCCGCGCGGCGCCTCGCGGAGGAGGAGCTCGACGACAGCGCCGCCGTCTGGGCGGAGGGCATGGCGGCCGCGGGGCTCCTCGACCCGGTCGAGCTGATCCGCACCGCCCGCCCCGCCGCCCGCGCCCTGGCCGCGCTCGCCCGCCTCGCCGAAGGGGATCTGCTGGGCACCGCGGCGGCCGCCGAGCTGCGCGCCGCGACGGAGGCGCGGCTGGGCGGGCGGGAGCACGCCTGGGCGGCGCTCGACGCCCTGCTGCCGGACCACAGGGGGACGCTCGCGGAGCTGATCGCCGAGGCGGGGAAGACCCCGGACGAGACCGGCGTCGAGCCCGCGCCGGCACCCCCTCCCTGCGCCGGGCCCGCGCCGTCGGCCCCGCCCGCCGCCGGGCCGGACCGGCAGGTCCTGTCCCGGCGGGAGCGGGTGCACGCCCTAGCCGCGCTCGACCTGTTGTACTCCCTCGCTCCGGAGGGCGCGCCCCGGCCGGACGATCCCGAGGTGCTGCGCGCGCTGACCGCGTACGAGCCGGCGACCGCGCCCGGGCTCGCCACCCCTCGCTGGTTCGCCGACGCCTGCGCCGTCCACGGCATCCCGCCGTCCGAGGACGGCGTCGTCCACGAGGCACCCGGCCCCGCGCAGGTGCGTGCGCGCCTCCCCGAGACGCACGGGTCCGGCGCGCAGCACGTCGAACGGGCCTACGCGCAGGGCGTTCTGCCCGCCGACGAGCTGATCGCGCTGCTGCCCGCCCACCGTCTGCTGCTGCTCCCCCACGACTGGCGGCGGCTCGCGTTCGCCGACGCGTGGCGGGCCGCGCTCGCCCGGCGGCTGCGGGCCGAACTCGGCGCCGACCCCGACGCGTGGCTCCGCCTGGCGGCGGTCGTGACGGCGTCCGAGGCCGCCTCGGAGGAGCTGACCTGGGCGGAGGCGATGGAGCGCGCCCGGTCCGGTGCCGGGCCGGCGGCGGTCGCGGGACCGTCCGCCGGCAGGGCCCGGCCGGGCACCCCCGACGAGGCGATCCGGCTCCTGGAGCGCGGTGACCACCTGTGGGCCTGGCCGGAGGGCACCCTGCTGTGTCTCGCCGACGCCGAGGTGGTCGACGCCGTGCTTCCGCGGCTCGGTCCCGACGGGCCCTGGCTGCTCGCCGCGTACCTGCTGCGCCACGACCGGACGCCGCGCGCGGTCCTCGACCGGCTGCTCGCGGGCCGCGACCGCGACGCGCTACGCGTCCTCGCCGCCCAGTCCCGCCGGCTGGAGCGGAGCGGCGCGGTGGAGCGCCTGGTCGACCTCGACGATCCCGAGGTCGACCTCGCCCTGCTGCGGCACGGGCGCCCCCGGTCGGTGGTCCACCGGATCGTGGCCCGGTCGCGGCCCGGCGGGGAGCGGCCGTCCCTGGGCGCCCGGGTGCTGGCCGACTGGCGTGCCGGTGGTGCCGCGTGGCCGGCCGGCGGGCTGGTGTGGCTGTGCTCCGCCGAACCCGATCTCGTGGAGGAGCTGCTCGCGCGGGAGGGCTCGCGGCTCGACCTGGGGCATCAACTGCTCGGCTGCCTGCGGCTGCTGGAGCACGGCGGTGCCGACCGGCTGGCGCGGCTCGCGGGGCGGGAGGTGCTGGGGCGCTCCGTCACCGCCCTCTGCGCGAAGGCCCTGGCGTCCGCCGATCCCGCCGCCGTCCTCCGTGCCCGGCTCGACCGCGAGCTGGCGCCGGAGAAGCTCGTCCGGAAGCTGCGGCGGGCCCGGCACGCCCCGCACGCGCGTGACCTCGTCGGCTCCCTCCCGCCGGGCGAGCCCGTGGACTGGGCCGCTCTCGAAGCGGCCCACGCCCGGGAGCCGCTCCCCCACTGGGCGGACGTCGTCCGCCTGGACGCCGTCCCCGAGGAGGTGCGGCTGCGGCATGCGGCGCTGCTGCCCGAGCCGGGCCCCGACGGTCTGCCCGGCGGCGTACGGCTCACCCGGGAGCGGGCCCGGCACGGTCTCGGCGGCCTGTTCTCCTGTCCTCCGTCCACCCAGCTGGACGGGCTGCTCGCGGCGGGGTTCCTCGACGGGGCGGACCTGGTGCGCCTCGCGACCCCGGCCGCGCGGCTGCTCGCCTATCTGGGCGCCGCCGCCCGCCGCACGGACGCCCCGCCCGGGGCCGCCGGGGCCCGCGCCGTCCTCGCGGACCTCGTGCGGTCCGGACTCGGCACGGACCCGGCGGCCTGGCGGCGGGTCGCCGAGCGGCTGACGGGCCTCGACCCCGCGTGGGACCCGGTCTCGACGGTGGAGGCGCTGCTCACCGGCTGACGGCCCGCGCCCGGCTCAGGGCCGGTGGAACCGGACCTCCGGGTGGGCCGGGTCCGGGCCGTCCAGGAGCGGCTGGTCCCTGTCCCGCAGGTACGCGTCGAAGAAGGCGGCGACGTACGCGCGGGTGACGGCCACCGCGCGGTCGGCCGGGAGGGCGCCGCCGGGGAGGCCGAAGTGGCCGAGGAGGACGGGCGCGTCGGAGAAGCCGAGGTGGTCGGCGCCGTCGACGGTCAGCCAGTGCTTCCCGCCGTCCAGGGCGGCCCAGGTGGTGTCCCAGGTGGTGTCCTCGCCGCCCGGCCGGTGGAACTCGTCGGTGCCCAGCAGCAGGAACGGGCGTCCGCCGAGTCCGTCGGCGGGCGGCGCGTCCCAGAACGTGCCGTCCATGTTCACGCCGGCGTCGATGCGCCGGTCGGAGGCCATGGCGGTGGCGGCGCTCGCTCCGCCGATCGAGTGGCCGGCCATGCCGATCCGGTTCCGGTCGATGGAGGAGGCGTACCGCCAGGCGGGCCGGGGGCCGGTCAACCGGTCCAGGACGAACCGGGTGTCGGCGGCGCGGGCCCCGGTCACCACCGAACCCTTGCTCCAGCCGCTCTCCTCCATGACGGTGCAGGCGACGCAGGTCAGGGTGCGCCCGTCGGGCACCGACGTGCCGGACGACTCGTAGGCGTGGTCGAGCGAGGCGACGACGTAGCCGCGGGAGGCGAGGTCCACGGCGAGGGCGGTGAGGGTGAACCGCGGCATGCCGAAGCCGGGCGAGAGCACCACCAGCGGGTGCCGTCCGGGAGCGGGGCGCGCGTCCACCGCGCTGTGGGTGCGGGCCCGCGCCACCTGCCGTATCGACGCCGGGTCCGAGATCTGCACGGCCTCCAGCACCAGCCGGGCCTCTTCCGGGGTGGAGTACGGGGCGGGGCGGCCCGGCGCGCGGGGCGCGGTCGCGGGGCGGGCCGCCGGGTAGTGGAGGGTGACCATGAGTTCCCGGCCGTCGGCCTCGGGCACCCAGGGGTCGGTGCGGGAGCGGTCCACGAGGTGGAGGACGGAACTCCCCACTCCGTACGGCCCGGTGGGGGCCGGCAGCCGCATGCGGTCGGCCGGCCGGTCCTGGGTCGCCGCGGTGGTGGGCGAGGGGGCGGGCGCGGCGGTGGCGGCGGTGGCGGCCGGTAACGCGACGGCGCAGGCGAGAAGGGCGGCGGCCGCCGCCCGGGTCAGCTTGTTCATGCCAGGGACGCTACGGCCCCGGCTCCGGGCCCCGCGTCCTCCCACGGTCGCAACCGCCGCCGGGTCCGTACGACCCCGGGCGGACGCCGGACTCCGCCGACGGGCTGTCGCCGCGGCCCTGTCCGGCCGGTCCGGTCAACCCGGCCGTTCGGGGCGGGCGTTAGTGTGGGCGCGTGGAAGAGATCGCCGGGGTGGAGGTCATCGCTTTCGCGGACGCCGCGGCGTTCGAGAGCTGGCTGGCCGAGCACCACACGCGCCACGAGGGCGTGTGGGTCAAGGTGGCCAGGAAGAAGTCCGGCGTTCCGTCGGTCACCGACGACGAGCTGGTCGACGTCGGGCTGTGCTACGGCTGGATCTCCGGGCAGCGGCGGTCGTTCGACGAGCGGTACTACCTGCAGAAGTACGTGCCGCGGCGGCCCAGGAGCCTGTGGTCGCGGGTGAACGTGGAGAAGGTGGCGGTGCTGACGGCCGAGGGGCGGATGCGCGGGCCGGGGCTGGCCGAGGTGCGCAGGGCGCAGGAGGACGGGAGATGGGCGGCCGCCTACGCGTCGCAGAGGACGGCGGCCGTACCGCCCGATCTCGCGGCGGCGCTCGACGCGCGCCCCGAGGCGAGGAAGGCGTTCGAGGCGCTCGACCGGACCGGGCGCTACCTGCTGGTCCTGCCGCTGCTCCGGGCGCTCACGCCGGAGGCCCGGAAGGCCCGGCTCGGCAGGGTCCTGGCCTCGCTGGAGAACGGTGGTGAACCGGAATGAGCCGGGGGACACGGGGGCGCGGGCGCGGGACCGTCGTTCCCGTCCTCGCCCTCGCGGCGGTGGCGGTGGTGACGGGGTGTGCGTCGTCGGAGGGCGAGGACGAGGGGCGGTCGACCGAGCTGCGGAGGCGGTACTGCCTGGAAGTGGGCAGGTGGCAGGAGGCGCTGCGCGCCGAGGGGGCGAGGACGCCGGGGTCACCGGCGTACGAGGAGGTCGGCTCCGCCGTCCGGGCCGTCTTCCTCGCGACGCGGCCGCTCCGGGACGAGGGCGTCACCGGGGGGCACAGCTTGGGCGAGGAGACCCTGTGGGCGGTCGAGGACCGGAACGACGAGGCGCTGTCCCTGGTCATGCGGTACTGCGCGGATGCCGGCTTCGAGACGCTGACCGGCTGACGCTCCGGGGCGGTTCCGTGCGCTGTCCGCCGGTTCCGCCGGCCAGGCGCGGGCGGTGACCGGCGGCCGCACGCGCCGGCGTGCGGCCGTCGCGGGACCGGGGCGGGTCAGCCGGGGGTCGCGGCGCCCTCGACGTTGGCCACCATCCTGCGCAGCACCTTGAGCGCGGCCGCGTACTCCTCGTCGCCGATGCCGTGGTGGACCACGGCGCGCACCTCGGTCGCCAGCTCGCGGATCCGCACCCTGGCGGCCTCCCCGGCGTCCGTGAGGTGCAGGCGCCGTCCGTCGTCGAGCCGGAGCCACGCGCGGTGGAGCAGCTGGTCGACGACCCGCCCGATCTCGTGCGGCCCGTCGGCGAGGTGCGTCAGCTGCGCGACGACCTCCTCGCGGCCCGGCGCCGCGGGGCCGCCGTGCACGCGGTTGAGCACCCAGTACTGCGGTTGTGTGACGTCGATCCTGGCCATGGCGTCCCGCAGGTGCCGGGTGACGGCCGCGTGGGTCAGACCGCACCAGTAGCCGACCGGCTGGGCGGCCAGCGCGTCGTCGGTGGCGGCCGGGTTCGCCGGCGCCTGGTCGGTGGGGGTTCCCGTCGTCGATTCCATGATCACGACAGTACCTCTCCCGGTGCGCCGGCCCCCGTGGGTCGGAGCCCCCTTCCGTCAGGACAGCAGGGCGGCGGCGTGCTCGCGGGCCTCGCGCAGCCAGGAGGCGCGGGTCTCGTCGGAGGAGTCGGTGACCGTCCGGAAGACGACCCGGCGGACGTCGGCGACCCCCACGTACGGCAGGACGCATGCCGCCCAGATCTTCTGCAGCGGGTCGCCGAACTCGTCCTCCTCGCGGTCGGCGGGGGTGTCGGAGGTGTTCAGGACGAGGGCCCGGCCGGCCCCGAGGAGCCCTTCGGGCTCCCCTTCCGCAGTGCCCAGTTTGTAGGCGACGCCGGGCGCGAGGACGCGCTGCACCCAGCCCGTGAGGACGGCGGGCGGCATCCCCCACCAGTTCGGGTGCACGAACACCATGGCGTCGAGCGTGGCCACCTCCGCCCGGTGGAGCGCCACCTGCGCGTCGTGGGCGTCCGCGGCGGACCGGAGCGTGTCCGTCTCGTCGGCGGAGAGGACGGGTGCGAACCCCTCGGCGCAGAGGTCGTGCGCGAGGACCTCTGCGCCGAGGTCGCGCAGGTGCCGTACGACGGTGTCGAAGACGGCGTGGTTGAAGCTGCCGGGTCGCGGGTGCGCGAGGTAGACCCCTATACGAGGCATTCATCCCCCCAAGAACGGTGCTGATGGTCGTGTGCGGCGGCCTGTGACGGCCGCCGTGCATGATCAGCATGGCCGGTGGGGGGCCTCCGGGGGAACCGGTCGAGGGGGTCCGGGCCGAAGACACCGGTGGTCCGGTGCGCTCCGGCCCTTCCTCCCCGGGGCCGTCCGGCCGCCGTCAGCGGCTGGAGTACGGCAGCAGGGCCATCTCCCGGGCGTTCTTGACGGCGGTGGCGAGGGCGCGCTGCTGCTGGGCGGTCACCCGGGTGACGCGGCGGCTGCGGATCTTGCCGCGGTCGGAGATGAACTTCCGCAGCAGGTCGGTGTCCTTGTAGTCGATGTACGTGATGCCGGCCGCGTCGAGCGGGTTGGGGCGGGACTTGACGGGCTTGCGGGGGTCCTGGCGTCGGGCCATGGCAGTGACTCCTTGCGGAAAGGTTTCCGTTCACGGCCGGTCGGCCCGGCCGTGAACAGGCGTACGAGTGGGTGTCAGGCGGCGTCGAGGAGGGTGTCGAAGGCGGCGGGCAGGTGCTTCCACGCCTCACGCCCCGACGCGTACTCCGCGTCCGTCAGGAGGCAGGAGTCCAGGAGACGTTCCAGGCCGTCGCGGTCGAGACCGGGCGAGGTGAAGACGAGGTGCTGGCAGCAGTCGCCGTGCTCGGGGTGCCAGTCGAGCGCGGCCGCCGCGCGGCGCACCGGCGGGACCATCTCCCAGGCGGCGTCCGGCAGGGACGCCAGCCAGGGGCCGGCGTTCTCCACGCACAGGGCTCCGCCGGCCGCGTCCCAGGCGAGCAGGGTGTCGGGGCGGTCGGCGAGCCAGAACCGGCCGCGGCTGCGGGCCGCCGCACAGCACAGGTCCTCCAGTGCCTCGTACAGCCGCTCCGGATGGAACGGCCGGTGGCGCCGCCAGACGAAGGTGGTGACCCCGGCCTCGTCCGCCTCCTGGGGCAGCAGCGCGCACGCGGGGTGCTGGGCGGCCGCCGCGGCCTCGACGTCGAAGCCGGCGAGGGCGACGCGGGCGAGTTCGGCGGAGGCGGCCGGCACGCGCAGCGCGGTGGGGTGCAGCTGCGCGAGGAGGGCGCGGTCCTCGTCGTCGGCCTCGTCGCTGTCGACGACGGCGAGGACGGGCGCGTACTCCAGCTGCCGGGCCCAGGTGTCGCCGACGGTCCGCTGATCGGTCGGGGCTGCGGCGAGTCCGGCCTCGGCCAGGTCGTCGCCGTTGGCGAGGCAGGGCAGGACGAGGGCGGGGTCCACGGCGGTGATCACGTTCGTCAGGGTCAGGCGGTCCCCGCCGTGGGCGGCGATCACCTCCGCCATGGCCTTCGGCTCGACCGAGTCCCAGAGCTCGACCACCGCGAGGCGGGTCAGGCCGCTGTCGGCCATCCGCTCCAGTTCCGGGACGAGGTCCTCGCGCAGGGCACAGCACGCGCAGTCGTTGACCAGCGGTGTCTCGCCGCGGGAGAGGACGCCGTCGGCGTCACGGATCAGCCGCAGGACGCTGCCGGCGGGCGCCCCCGCCAGGTCGTGGTGGAGCGCCACGCTGCCGGGGACGGACCGCAGAAGGCGGTCGACGACCTCGGCCCGCGCCTCGGAGTGGAGCCCGGCGACGATGACGACGGGCAGCCCCCCTTCGTGCTCCATCACCGGGCTCCGTAGCGGCGCTGGAACTTCTCGACGCGGCCGGCGGTGTCGAGGACGCGCGCGGTGCCCGTGTAGAAGGGGTGGCTGGCGGAGGAGATCTCCACGTCGACGACGGGGTAGGTGTTGCCGTCCTCCCATTCGATCGTCTTGTCGCTGGTCATCGTGGACCGCGTGAGGAACGCGGTGCCGGAGGCGGAGTCGCGGAAGACGACGGGCTCGTAGGCGGGGTGGATGCCGGGCTTCATGGCAGGGCCTTTCGACGGGGTGGGGCCGGGGTTCGGGGGGCGGGGGTCAGCGCTCTTCGCGGAAGTCCACGTGGCGCCGGGCGACGGGGTCGTACTTGCGGAGCACCAGGCGGTCGGGGTCGTTGCGCCGGTTCTTGCGGGTGACGTAGGTGAAGCCGGTGCCCGCCGTGGAGCGGAGCTTGATGACCGGGCGGAGTTCGTTGCGTGCCATGGGGCTAGTATATGGCAATGATTTCCATTTCCAACACGCCTCCTCGGCGGGAAAGGCGGCTGCCTCCATGTCGGCCCACTGCCAACTGACCGGCGCCAAGCCGGGCTTCGGCCACCACATCTCCCATTCGCACCGGCGCACCTCGCGCCGCTTCGACCCGAACATCCAGCGCAAGCGCTACTGGCTGCCCAGCGAGGGGCGGTACGTCCGCCTCACCCTGAGCGCCCGGGCGATCAAGACCGTGGACACGATCGGCGTCGAGGCCGCCGTGGCCCGGATCCGGGCACGGGGAGGGAAGGTCTGATGGCGAAGAAGAGCAAGATCGCGCGGAACGAGAGGCGGAAGGAGGTCGTCGAGCGGTACGCCGCCCGGCGGGCCGAGCTCAAGGAGGTCATCCGCCGCCCGTCCTCCACCGCGGCCGAGCGCGAGGCCGCCCAGGCGGAGCTGCGCCGACAGCCGCGCGACGCCAGCGCCACCCGCGTGCGCAACCGCGACAGCGTGGACGGACGTCCGCGGGGCCACCTGCGCAAGTTCGGGCTCTCACGGGTGCGGGTGCGACAGCAGGCGCACGCCGGATTCCTGCCGGGCGTGACCAAGTCGTCCTGGTAGCGGTCGGCTTCGCCGCACCCCGGCTCCGGCCGGAGGGGCGAGGGGGTGCCCCCGGATCGACCGGGGGCGCCTTCGACCCCCTGCACCCTGAGGCCCCTGGACCCGCATTTGAAAACGGGATCCATTTCCATGTAGCTTCTCCCCGTTCGAACCGACCGAGGAGTCACCATGGCCGTCCCCAAGCGGAAGATGTCCCGCAGCAACACCCGTCACCGCCGCGCCCGGTGGAAGGCGACCACGCCCCAGCTGGTGCCGGTCACCGTCGACGGCGTGGTGCACCAGGTGCCGCAGCGCCTGGTGAAGGCGTACGAGCGCGGCCTCGTCCGCCCGGAGGGCTGAGCGCTCATGCCGTCCACCGACCGGCTGCCCGTGACCGTGCTCTCGGGGTTCCTGGGCGCCGGGAAGACCACCCTGCTCAACCACGTGCTCGGCAACCGCGAAGGGCTGCGGGTCGCGGTCATCGTCAACGACATGAGCGAGGTCAACATCGACGCCGCGCTCGTGCGCGGCGGCGAGGCGGCCCTGTCCCGCACCGAGGAGCGCCTGGTCGAGATGACCAACGGGTGCATCTGCTGCACCCTCCGCGACGACCTGCTCGAAGAGGTCGACCGGCTGGCCCGCGAAGGCCGCTTCGACCACCTGCTCATCGAGTCCAGCGGCATCTCCGAACCCCTGCCGGTCGCCGCCACGTTCTCCTTCCCCCGGGACGACGGCGCCACCCTCGGCGACCTCGCCCGCCTGGACACGATGGTGACCGTCGTGGACGCCGCGAACTTCCTGCCCGAGCTCGACGGCGGCGACGAACTCGCCGCACGCGGCCTGGCCCCGTACGAGGACGACGAGCGGACCGTCAGCGATCTCCTCGTGGACCAGGTCGAGTTCGCGGACGTCATCGTCCTCAACAAGCTCGACCTGGTCGACCCCGAGGAGGCGCGCCGGCTCCGCGCCACGCTCTCCCGGCTCAACCCGGAGGCGCGGATCGTCCCCGCCGTCCGCGGCCGGGTCCCCCTCGAACACGTCCTGGGCACCGGCCTGTTCGACGTGGAGAAGGCACAGCAGGCACCGGGCTGGGTGAAGGAGCTCAACGGCGACCACGTGCCGGAGACCGAGGAGTACGGCATCTCCTCGCTCGTGTTCCGCTCCGGCCTGCTCTTCCACCCCGGGCGGCTGTGGTCCTTCGTCACCGAGGGCCTCGACAGCGGCGCCTACGGGCGGATCCTGCGCTCCAAGGGCTTCTTCCGGCTCGCCGGCCGGCCCCGCGTGACGGGCCTGTGGTCCCAGGCCGGCACCGTCGCCCGGTTCGAACCGTCCGGCGTCCTCGGACCGGAGACCGCGCAGGGCCAGGAACTGGTCTTCATCGGCACCGGCCTGCGCGCCGACGCCCTCCGCGCGGCGCTCGACGCCTGTCTGCTGGTGCCGGGCGAGGCCGTCCCCGCCGAGGACGACTTCCCGGTCTGGGAGACGTACGGCGTCGAGGACGCCTGCGAGCACGAGCGGGCGGCCTGAGGCGCCGCCCCCACGCACTCCGGGCCGGACGGTGGTCGCAGCCACGGCACCGTCCGGCCCGGCCCGTTCCCCGGCCCGGCCGCGTCCCGTCGGCCCGGGCGGTCAGGCGATGGCGGTCATGCGGTCCTGCTCGCGGGAGGCGGGCGGGCGGGCGGTCAGGGACTGTTCGAGGACGTCGAGAGCCTGTCGCATGCCGGCGATGCGCTCGGCGAGTTCCCCGGAGTCCATCTCCACGGGGGCCGCCACGGGCGCGGTGCCGGTCCCGGCCCCGGTCCCGGCCCCTCCCGTACGAGGGGCGCGGCCGGTGGCGTCGAGCGCCGCGGTGTCGAGTTCGCGGGCCTCGTCCAGGCTGGTCAGCACGACGCCGATGAGGACGTTGACCAGCACGAAGGAGGCGAGCAGGACGTAGGAGCCGTAGTAGAGGATGCTCAGCCGGGAGATGGCCAGCCCGTTGTAGATGGCGTCTCCCAGCCCCTCCAGCGTCATCAGCAGGAACAGGGTGAGCAGGGCGCGGCCCAGGGAGCCGAAGTGGGCCGGGTCGTGGGAGCCGAAGCAGACCCAGCCGACCATGGCGTAGACGTAGAGGATGACGGCCCCGACGAAGAGGAAGCTGACGGTGCCGGGCAGGCTGCGGGAGACGGCGATGAACAGGATGCGCAGCTGGGGCAGGAACCGGGCGGTGCGCAGCACCCTGACCATGCGGAGCAGCCGCAGCACGGTGGTGTTCTCCCGTACGACGGGCAGGTAGGCGCAGACCACGACGACCAGGTCGAAGATGTTCCACCCGTCGCGCCAGAAGTCCTTGGGCCGGTCGGCGTGGGCGCCCAGGCGCAGCAGCATCTCCAGGGTGAAGAAGGCGAGGCAGCCCTGCTCGGCCCCGCGCAGCTGGGCGGCGTGCTCCGCCGCGAAGCCGTGGTAGGTCTCCGCGCCCAGCAGGGCGGCGTTGAGCAGGATCGCGGTCAGCACGGAAAGGGAGAAGGCGGGGGCCTCGGTCACGGTACGACAGGCGGCCGCGATCCGGGTCCGGGTCCGGGGCCGGGTGGGAGTGGGGGCAGTGGTCATCGAGAATCTCCGTAGGGGGCGCGCCGAGCGCCGCCCGGGTACGGGCGTCGGGGTACCGGGCGGCGGGAGTGGCTGTCCTCCGCGCCTAACGGGCCGACGAGCCCTCAGGCTGCGGGGCGCGGGAGAAATGAGTGAACGATTCATCCGCCCCGGCGAAAGATCGTGCGTTCGGTCTCCTTCGAGGCGTACGGTCCGTGACCGGCCCGGCTCAAGATCGTTAGCTCGGTTCCTTCCGCACGGATCCCCCGTCCGCCGGCGGGGCACGGCCCGTGCCGGCCGCGCCGGGGCCGGGCGTGCGCGAGCCGGCGGCCGGGCGTCGGGGCGCGGACCGGTGCGCGAGCCGACGCCGCCTCCCGGGTCCGCGCGGCGGCGCTTCCCGGCCGGTCAGTCGACGCGGATGGCGAGCATGCAGGCGTCGTCGTCGTGGCCGGACTGGTCGGGGTCGGCGAGGATCGCGTCGATCAGTTCCTGGGGCGACCGGCCCGGGGAGCGGGCGAGGAGGTCGGCGAGGCGGTCGATGCCCTTGGTGACGTCCTCCCCCCGGCGTTCCACCATGCCGTCGGTGTAGAGGAGCAGGAGGTCGCCCGGGCGCAGGGGGGTCGTGGCGGTCTCGTACGCGTAGCCGGGCAGGGCGCCGAGCAGCGGGCCGCGCCTGCCCGTGTGGAGGGGGCCGGCGTGTCCGTCGCGGAGGAGGAGGGGCGCGGGGTGGCCGGCGTCGGCCCAGTGGAGGTCGCGGGCCTCGTCGATGTGACCGGCGACGGCGGTGGCGGTCTGTTCCGAGGGGTCGCTGCAGACCAGCTCGTTGAGCCAGGTCATGATCTCGCCGGCGGAGGCCCCGGTCTGGGCGAGGCCGGCCAGGGCGTGCCGCTGCTGGGACATCCGGGCCACCGCCTCCAGGCCGTGGCCGGCGGCGTCGCCGATGGCGAGCAGGACCCGGCCGTCGGGCAGGAGCCGGCATTTGTACCAGTCGCCTCCGACGGCCGCGTCCGGTTCGGCCGGCCGGTACGAGGCCGCCACGGTCAGCCCGACCGCCGCCAGGGCCTCGGAGTGGGTGGGCAGCAGCGCCTCGCGCAGGGCGTCGGCCACCCGGCGCTCCGCCCGCGCCTGGCGCCGGAGCCGGTCGGACTCGCGCTCCGTCTCGGCGAGCCTGCGGCGGCTGCGGATCTGCGGGGTGAGGTCGCGGGCCACGAGGTTCACCGCCCAGGGCCGCCCGTCGGTGCCGGCGACCGGCCGTCCCAGCAGGTCCAGCGTCCGCACCTCTCCGAGGACGAGGAAGCGGATCCGGGTCCAGGCGGGCTCCTCACCGGCCAGGACGGAGGTGAGGAACTCGGAGAACGCGGTGAGGTCGTCGGGGAGCAGCGCGTCGCAGAGCTGTTCCAGCGTCCAGGGCATCTGGACGTCGGCGTGGAAGATCCGGCTCAGCCCCTCCGACCAGGTCACCTTCCCGGAGAGCAGGTCCCAGTGGCCCCAGCCGAGGGAGGCGAGGTACTGGGCGTCGATCGTCAGGAGCTCGGTCTGGCTCTGCACGGGCCGCCAGGTCGCGAGGACCTGTTCGCCGCAGAGCGCGGCCGAGTAGAGGAGCGGGGCGCGGTGCAGCCGGCCCATGCGCTGCTCGGTGTAGTCGACGACCCGGCCCTCCAGCGGGCCGCCGCCGGCGACGACGTCGGCGAGCGCCGCGAGGAGGCCGCTGGTGGCCGCTCCCGGCCGGGCCTCCAGGAACCGCTGTCCGACCTGCCGGTCCGGGGCCTCCAGCCACTCGGCGGAGCGGATCCGGTTGCCGGCGACGATGCGGAAGTCCCGTACCGCGCCGGTCTCGTCGTGGACCGGTTCGAGGAGGACGGCGGAGGCGGGGATCGCGCCGAGCACGGAGCAGGTGCCGGTGGCGCCGCGATCGTGGGTGCTGCAGATGCAGTCCGTGCCGGAGCCGTTGCGCGAGGGCAGGGCGGGGGTCGGGGCGAGCGCCTGGACGGGTGCGGTGACCTCGTCCCCCGGGGTGGGGACGGCCGGCCGGTCCGTGGTGCGGCGGACCGCGGAGCGCAGGCCGGAGATCTCGCCCTCGATGAGGTCCTTGAGTTCTTCGACGGTGTCCGGCAGCGGAAAACCCATGATCGCCTCCCGGGGGCCGGTGGGCACGCCTCCACGCCGGTGGCCCCGGCCCTGCCGCCACCGACCCGTACCCCAGGCCCCTGCCCTGGCGCCCCGGGATCATGCGCGGAACGGCCGGGGCCGGGCGGCCGGGACCGGCCCCGCGCCGTCAGGCGCGGCCCGCGGCCTTCTGGCTGCGGCGGGAGAGGGAGTCGACGACGACGGCGGCGAGCAGCACCGAGCCGGTGATCATGAACTGGACGGCGTTGCTCACGCCCATGATGTTCATGCCGGACTGGATGGAGCCGATGACGAGGGCGCCGAGCAGCGCGGACCAGACCGAGCCGCGTCCGCCGAACAGGCTCGTCCCGCCGATGACGGCGGCCGCGATCACGTTCATGAGGAGGTTGCCGCCGCCGGAGGTCTGGCTCGCGGACTGGATCTGTCCGGCGAGGAAAACGCCGCCGACGGCCGCCATGGTGCCGGCGATCGTGAAGACGCTCATGCGGACGAACGGCACGCTGACGCTGGCCCGCCGGGCCCCTTCGATGTTGCCGCCGACGGCGAAGATCATGCGTCCGTAGCGGGTGCGGCGCAGCACGAGGTCGAGGACCACCAGCAGGACCAGGAAGATCAGCAGCGCCAGCGGGAGTCCCTGGTACCGGTTGAGGATGTACGCGGCGGCGAAGGCGATCGCCGCGAGGACGGCGGTCCGCAGCACGATCTCGGCGAGCGGGCGGTACGGCACCCGGGCGGCCCGCCGGCGCCTGGCGTCGAGCAGGGAGGCCAGGAGGAAGAGCCCGACGCCCACCGCCGCCGTGACGTAGGCGGCGGCCGGGCTCTCGAAGATCGTGGAGTAGAGCTCGGCGACGATGCTGTCGCCGGGGATGTTGACGGTGCCGCTGGTGCCGAGCACCTGGAGCATCAGGCCGTTCCAGGCGAGGTTGCCCGCCAGGGTGACGACGAACGCGGGCACGCCGACCTTGGCGAAGAAGAAGCCGTGGAGGAGTCCGACCGCCGCTCCCCCGGCGACGGCGACGAGCAGCGCCAGCCATTCGTTCATGCCGTTGATGACGTTGAGCACGGCGAAGAGGGCCGCGCACAGGCCGCTGACGGAGCCGACGGACAGGTCGATCTCGCCGAGCAGGAGGACGAAGACGATGCCGACGGCGATCATGCCGGTGCCGACGATCTGCTGGCTGAGGTCGGACAGGTTCTGCGCGGAGAGGAAGGCGCTGTCCAGGCTGCCGAAGACCGTCCAGATGACGGCGATGGCGACGACGACGGGCAGGGAGCCGAGCTCGCCGCTGCGCAGCTTGCGCCGGAACTCGCCCGCGTATCCGCGGAAGCCCTCCTCGCGGACGATCAGCCGGCTGTCGACGGCGGGGATCGCGTCGGGGGCCGGCTGCCGGGCGGCGGCGTCGCCGGGCCCGGCCGGATCGCCGGGTACGGCCGGGCCACCGCGTCCGGCCGGATCGCCGGGGCGGTCGTCGCGGTCCCTGGCGCCGCTCATGGCTCCTCCTCCCCGCGCGCCCGCCGCTCCTCGCGTTTGCGGGCCTGGCGCCGGGTGACGGCGCTGTCGGTGGCGCCGGTGATGGCGGAGATGATCTCCTCGGTGGTGGTGGCGCGCCGGTCGAAGAAGCCGTTGTTGCGGCCGAGGCGCAGCACCGCGATCCGGTCGGCGACGGCCATCACGTCCACCATGTTGTGGCTGATCAGGATGGTGCCGAGGCCGTGCTCGCGGAGCCGTTCGACGAGGTCGAGGACCTCGGCGGTCTGCTCCACGCCCAGCGCCGCGGTGGGCTCGTCCAGGATGACGACCCTGGGGTCGCCGATCAGCGAGCGGGCGATCGCCACGGTCTGGCGCTGGCCGCCGGAGAGCGACGCGACGGGGATCCGCACCGAGGGGATCCGGATGGAGAGCGTGTCGAGCAGCTCGCGGGAGCGCTGCTCCATGCGGACCTCGTCGAGCACGCCGAACCGGCGCAGCTCCCGGCCGAGGAAGAGGTTGCCGACGACATCGAGGTTGTCGCAGAGGGCGAGGTCCTGGTAGACGGTGGCGATGCCGAGGTGCTGGGCGTCGTGGGGCCGGTGGATGGAGACCGGCCGGCCCTGCCACTCGATGACGCCGTCGTCGGGCGGGTTCACCCCGGCGATCGCCTTGACGGCGGTCGACTTGCCGGCGCCGTTGTCGCCGACCAGGGCGACCACCTCACCGGCGTGGACCTCCAGGTCGAAGCCCGACAGGGCCTGGACCGCGCCGAACCTCTTGGACACCCCCCGCAGGGCGAGCACGGGTGTTTCCGTCACCTTCGACCGCCTCCTCGGCGGGAGCGGGCACCGCCGGGCGTCCTGCTACTGGAGCCCGGCTTCCTTGCAGGCGTCGGCGTAGGCCGGCGTGCAGATCTCCTCGACCGTGTACAGCCCGTCCTTGACGACCGTGTCCTTGATGTTGTCCTTGTCGACGACGACCGGGGTCAGCAGGGTGGCGGGGACCTTCTGTCCGCTGCCGCTGGTGACGGTGGTCGGCACCAGGTCGCGGGGGAGCTCCTTGCCCTGGGCGAGGTTCACGGCCATCGTGGCGGCGATGTCCGCCTCGGGCTTGTACGGCTTCTCGACGGTGATGGTCTGGGTGCCCAGCAGGATGCGCTGGATGGCGTCGAGTTGGGCGTCCTGGCCGGTCAGCGGCACGTTCATGCCGGCCGCCTTGAGGGCGGTGGCGATGCCGGCGGCCAGTCCGTCGTTGGCCGAGTAGACGCCGACGATGTTGTCCTTGCCGAGGGCGCTGATGGCGCCGGACATCTGCTGGTTGGCGTTGTTCGGGTCCCAGTTGGGGGTGTCGTACTCCTTGCCGATCTTCACCTTGCCGTCGAGGACGGAGTGCGCGCCGGCCTTGAACTCGGCCGCGTTCGGGTCGGTGGGCGAGCCGTTGTGCATCACGATCTGGCCGCTGTCCGCCTTGTCGCCGAGCGCGTCGAGCAGCGCCTTGCCCTGGAGCTCGCCGACCTTGCGGTTGTCGTACGAGACGTAGGCGTCGACCGGGCCCTGGGCGAGGCGGTCGTACGCGACGACCTTCACGCCGGCCTTGTCGGCCTTCTCCACGGAGGACTGGATCGACTTGGCGTCCACGGCGTCCAGGATGAGCACCTTGTCGCCCTTGGCGAGGGCGGTGTTGACCTGCTGTTGCTGGGTGGTCGCGCTCTCGGCCGCGTTGTAGTAGTCGATCTGGGCGTCCGGGGCGAGCTCCTTGATCTTCTGCTCGATGTACGGACGGTCGAACTTCTCGTACCGCGTGGTCTTGCTCTCCGGCAGCAGCAGACCGATCCTGATCTCCTGTTTCGCCTGGCCGGGCGACGCGCCCGTCGTCGTCGCCGCCACGCCCAGCGCCAGGGCCGCGGTCGAGGCCACCGCTATCGCGCCTCGCAGTGTTCGGGTCATGGGAGGCTCCTTTCGCGCGCCCTCGACCCGCCCCCGCGGAGTGCGAGGCCACGGGGGCGCGGGCGCACCTTCGGCCTATGCATCGACCCTAGACCCAACTCGGGAGGCGGACCATTCACGCCGGTGCCCGTCCTGCCGCCCCGGGCGGAAGGCCCCGGGGCGGCAGGTCCCGGGGCGGCAGGTCCCGGGGCGGCAGGTCCCGGGGCGGCAGGACGACCGGCCGACCCGCTCCGGTCGGGGTCGGACCCGGGCAGGCCGGCCCCGGCCGTCCGCGGACCGCTCAGACCACGGGCGGGAACCTGTCCCAGGCCCGGTGCCGGGAGAGCGCGTCGGCCACCGCGGCCACCGCTTCCGCGCCGGTCTCCGCGGTGATGACGCCGGGCCCGCCGGCCGTCAGGCCGGCGGCTTCCAGGAGCTCCGCGGAGCCGTTCCAGCCGCCGACGGCCTTGCCGTGCCGGTAGGCCTCGGTGAGCAGGAGCAGGACGCGCGGGTCGGGGCCCCCCTCCGGCGCGGCTCCGGCCTTCGCGTCGCGGGCGCCGTGCGCGTCGGGTGCGGGGGCGGGCGCGCCGGCGCAGAGCAGGGCGTCGAACTCGACGGACCGGGCCGTGACGAAGGTCCGCTGGACCGTGAGGGGCTCGCCCTCCGCGTCCAGGGTGCCGCCGGCCGGGGCGATGACGAGCGGGGTCATGCCCGCGTCGAGGAGGGCCTGCCGGGCCTCGCGCACTCCGGCCAGGTCGGCGGACCCGTCGGCGACGATCCCCACGACCCGGCCGTCGGTCGGCCAGCTCCCGCCGATCTGGGAGAGGGCCGGACTGGGCTCCGGCTCCGCGAGCGGCACCGTCGCCGCGGGCGCCGGCAGGCCGAGCCCCGCGGCGACCTGCTCGCACAACTGCGGGTCGATGTTCGCGAGGACTCCGAGGACCCGTTCCTTGACGGCCTGCTCGTAGCACTTGCCCAGCTCGAAGGTGTACGCGGCGATGATGTGCTCGCGTTCGGTCGGGGTCATGCTGAGCCAGAAGAGCCGCGGCTGGCCGAAGTGGTCCGAGAAGGAGGCGGGGGTCTCGCGGCCCTTCCTCGCCTCGGAGACGCGCACGGGCGCCTCGACGTAGGCGCCGTTGTCGGCACCGGCCAGGAAGGGGCAGCCGCCGTCCAGGCTGTTGGGGCGGTAGGGCGCCACGCCGGTGTGCACGGCGGTCTGGTGCATGCCGTCGCGGTGCATGTCGTTCACGGGCGCGTGCGGCCGGTTGACGGGGATCTGTGCGAAGTTCGGCCCGCCCAGCCGGCTGATCTGGGTGTCGAGGTACGAGAAGAGCCGGCCCGCGAGCAGCGGGTCGTCGGTGATGTCGATGCCGGGGACGAGGTGGCCGGGGTGGAAGGCGACCTGTTCGGTCTCGGCGAAGAAGTTCTTGGGGTTGGCGTCGAGGGTCATCAGGCCGAGGGGCTGGACCGGGGCCCGCTCCTCGGGAACGATCTTGGTGGGGTCCAGGAGGTCGATGCCCTCGAAGGTCTGGTCGGGGGTGTCGGGGAAGACCTGGACGCCCAGCTCCCACTGGGGGAAGGCGCCCGCCTCGATGGCGTCGGCGAGGTCGCGCCGGTGGAAGTCGGGGTCCATGCCGTTGATCAGCTGGGCCTCCTCCCACACCAGTGAGTGCACGCCCAGCTTCGGCTTCCAGTGGAACTTCGCCAGTGCCGTCCTCCCCGCCTCGTTGACCAGGCGGAAGGTGTGGACGCCGAACCCCTCCATCATCCGGTAGGAGCGGGGGATGCCACGGTCCGACATGTTCCACAGCGTGTGGTGGGTGGCTTCGGTGTGCAGGGAGACGAAGTCCCAGAAGGTGTCGTGGGCGCTCTGGGCCTGGGGGATCTCCCGGTCGGGGTGGGGCTTGCCCGCGTGGATGACGTCGGGGAACTTGATCGCGTCCTGGATGAAGAAGACCGGGATGTTGTTGCCGACCAGGTCGAAGGTGCCCTCGTCGGTGTAGAACTTGGTCGCGAAGCCCCGCGTGTCACGGACCGTGTCCGAGGACCCCCGGGAGCCGAGGACGGTGGAGAAGCGCACGAAGACCGGTGTCTCCACGTCCTTCGCCAGGAACGCGGCCTTGCAGATCTCGTCGGCGACGCCGTACCCCCGGAAGACGCCGTGGGCGGCGGCGCCGCGCGCGTGCACCACGCGCTCCGGGATCCGCTCGTGGTCGAAGTGGGTGATCTTCTCCCGGAGGTGGTGGTCCTGGAGCAGCACCGGGCCGCGGTCCCCGGCCTTCAGGGAGTGGTCGGTGTCGTACACCCGCGTCCCCTGCGCCGTCGTCAGGTACGCGCCGCTCTGTGCCGCGCGCGCCTGCGCCTCGCCGGTCGCCTGGCCCGTCGGGCTCACCGTCTCCGGTCCGGTCTGGTCCGGCTTCGGGGGCAGCGGCTCCGTCGCCTCCACGGGCTCGGCCACGGTCGGCGACGCCGGCCCCGGCTTGCCCGGCAGGCCGCCGTCGCCCGTTCCGGGGGTCGCGTCGGAGTGCTCAGCGGTCATCATCTCTCCCGGGTGATCTGCGGCCGTCCGTCGGCCGCTCCACCACCGTGTGCCCTGACAGAACAGGACAAAAACGACTTTCGATCGAGAGGGCTTCGAACAGACGCACCTGGGAAACGCGTCGCCGCCGGCGCGGGGTGCCGCCGCCGTGGATGTGGGACGGTGAGGGCATGCCGGTTCCCGTGATTCTCGACTGCGACCCCGGTCACGACGACGCCTTCAACATCCTGCTGGCCGCCGCGCATCCCGCGGTCGACCTGCTCGCGATCACCACCGTCGCGGGCAACCAGACGCTGGAGAAGACCACGCTCAACGCCCGCCGGATCTGTGCGGCGGCCGGCATCCGGGGCGTGCCGATCGCCGCGGGCCGCGACCGCCCGCTGCACGGTCCGCGCCGGATCGCCGGGAACATCCACGGCGACTCCGGCCTGGACGGGCCCGGCTTCGGGGAGGGCGAGCCGGACGTGCCGCAGGACCCGCGCGACGCGCTCGCCCTCGTCCGGGACGTCCTGCTCGCGCACCCGGCCCCGGTGACGCTGGTGCCGACCGGGCCGCTCACCAACGTCGCGGCCCTCCTGCTCGCCCGTCCCGAGCTCGCCGGGCGGATCGAGCGGATCGTGCTCATGGGCGGCTCGACGGACCGGGGCAACGCCACGCCCGCGGCCGAGTTCAACGTCCTGTGCGATCCGGAAGCGGCGGACATCGTCTTCCGCAGCGGCCTGCCGGTGACGATGTTCGGCCTCAACGCGACCCACCAGGTGCGGGCCACCGCCGAGGTCGTCGCCCGGATCGCCGCGCTCGGCACCCCGCTGAGCCGGCTCTGCGTCGACCTGCTCACCTACTTCGCGTCCACCTACCGCGAGGTGTACGGCTTCGACGCGCCCCCGCTGCACGACCCGCTCACCGTCGCCCACCTGATCGACCCGTCACTGGTCGGCCTGGTGCGGGCGGCGGTGACGGTGGAGCTGCACGGCGCGCACACGCGGGGCGCGACGGTGGTGGACCTGCACGGGGTGACGGGGCTGCCCGCCCGGGTCGACGTCGGCATGGAGGTCGACGCGGACGGGTTCTGGGACCTGATCGTGGAGGCCGTGCGCCTGCTCGGCGGCCCCGCGGACCGGCCCTAGACCCGGTGGGCGGGCGCGCGCCGGGGCGTGCGTCCGCCCGGCGCCGTCACGGCTGGCCGTCGAGCCAGCTCAGCTTGTGCCCGTAGAGCACCCGCTGGCAGTAGTCCGTGCCCGCCGGGTCGCCGGCGCCCGGGTTCGCGGTGCAGTCGGAGGCCGATGCCGGGCGGTGCTCGGAGAGGGACCACAGGCGGCCCGTGCCGCGCTCGATGTAGAGGTCCTCGGGGCCCCGGGCGGTCTTGACGGGCTGGCCCCGCTGGACCAGCTGTCCGTTGCTCCAGGTGTGGCGCCAGAGGTTGCCGGGCTCGTCCGTGCCCTTCGACTCGTTCACGTACAGCGTGCCGTTGTGCGCCGCCGCGCCCTGCGCGCCGCCGTTGGCCAGCGGCAGGTAGTTGGCCCAGCCTTCCGCGGTCACGTCGGCGGAGCGCCCCTCCAGGGCCGCGACCGGGTAGGAGGCGATGCGGCCGGTGGACGGGTAGCCGCTCGCCGGACGGCAGTACTCGCCCATGATCAGGCGGTCCGGGACGGTGCTGCGGTCGAGCGAGATGTACGAGGCCTTGGGGGCGCCGGTCGAGACGCAGGCGTAGGAGCCCACGGGGTTGCTCTGCGTCGCCTTGAACTTCCAGGCGGCGACCTGCGGCATCACGTAGCGGTAGCCGAAGCTGTACCAGACGTTGTTGTGCCGGCCGACCTTCGTCTTGTCCTCGACGTTGGCGGTGGTCTTCACGCCGTCGGTGTCGGCGCCCATCGCGTCGTGCGTGGTGGGGTCGCCGTCCGGGTCCAGGTCCATGATGAGGCGCATGTCGAAGACGCGCAGGCCGTTGCGGGTGTCGGCGACGTAGAGGTAGTTGCCGTACCAGACGATCCCGCCGGCGTGGACGCCCTTCTGGATCGGGTACTCGGAGGCGTGCAGTCCGTCGAAGGAGACGTGGTCGGCGGAGTTGACGTAGGTCCAGCCGAGGAGGACGTGCCGGTACTTGACCTCGGGGCTGCCGGTGGCCGGGTTGGTCCGGCTCTGCACGAAGGTGATCCGGACGCCCTTCTGGTTGCAGGCGTCACTGGCCTCCAGTTCGGCGGCGGTGCAGTCGCCGGTCGCCGGGTTCGGGTCGTTCTCCCGGCCCGGGTCCCAGCCGTCGTACGAGGCGAAGAGCTGGATGTCGCCGGCCTCGCCCCACAGCTCGTTGTCCTTGGCGTCGGAGACGCCGGTGATGCCCTGCGGCACCCACTCGCGCGAGGTGGAGTCGTCGCTCTGCAGGCAGTACTTGACGTCGGGGTCCGGGGCGGTGCCGAACGGGTCGCGGGAGCACCACGGCGTCGCGGTGCGGTTGGCCCCGGCCAGGAGGTTCTGCACGCCCGACTTGGGGAGCACCGCGTCCAGGCGGGCGACCCGCGTGGTGGTCTCGGCGTTCAGCGCGCCGGGCGCCAGCGTGAAGTCGCCGGGCGAGGCCGCGCCGCCGGGCGCGGTCCAGCCGGTGGCCGAGAAGGCCGAGGGGGCGGCCTCGGCCGCGAGGGGCTCCTGCACCGAGGGGTCCGAGGCGTCCCGCGGGACGTCCTCGGCCTGGGCCGGTGCCACGAGGCCGGTGAACGCGAGCGAGGCCGCGGCGGCTGCCGTGAGCCAGGCGCGGCGTATGCGCCGTGAGGGCATGGGAGGTTGCCTCCGTTGTCCAGGTGTCGGATAAACCGAACGGAGGTTTCCAGAACGTCTGAGCGAAAAGCAAACGCGACCGACATGCCGTCAATGTCCGCTTCGGGTGCGGTCGTCGTGGGCGAGATGGGCGCATCGCACCACCGGGGAGGCCGCCGCCCCGGCCCGCGGAGCGGTCGGGAGGCGCCCGTCCGGCGACCGCTCCGCGCAGGACCCCCCGCCGATCCACACAAGATCCACACCGTGGGCGCCGCCGGCCCGGGAGGCGGTCCGGCCGTGCGGCGGGGCGGAGTTCAGGGCGCGGAGGGGGAGGGAGGGCCGGGGACGGACACGGGGGCGAGGGCGTCGAGGGACTCGGGGACGGTCTGGCCCCCGTCGACGGTGAGCGTCTGCCCGGTGACGAACGCCGCCTCGTCCGAGGCCAGGAACCCCACCGCGTGCGCGATGTCCGCCGTCTCCCCCAGCCTGCCCAGCGGGATCGAGGCCGCCATCTTCCGCAGGTACTCCTCGCCCAGCTCCTCCAGGCCCTCGGTACGGACGTTCCCCGGCAGCACGGCGTTGACCGTGATGCCCAGCGGTGCCAGTTCCAGCGCCGCGCCGCGCAGGAAGCCGAGCTGGCCGGCCTTGCTCGCCCCGTAGTGCGACCAGCCGGTGTACCCGGTGAGGGGGCCGGTGATGGAGGAGGTGAGGACGACACGGCCGCGGCCGGCGCGCTCCATGGCGGGCAGGCAGGCCCGGACGGCGAGGATGGAACCGCGGAGGTTGACCGCGAGGACCTCGTCGATGTCGGCCGCGGTCATCTCGCGCAGCGGCTTCTCGGGGAAGATCCCGGCGTTCGCGCACAGGACGTCGACGTGGCCGTGGCGGCGTTCGGCCTCGGCCGCCATCGCCTCGACCGCGTCCGCGTCGCGCAGGTCCACGCCCGCCCCGGCGACGCGCCCGCCGGTGGACCGGGCCAGCCCGGCGGCGACCTCGCGGGCCACCCGCCCGTCCCGGCCGGTCAGGAGCACCGCCGCTCCCCGCCGGGCGAAGAACTCGGCGATGCCGCGCCCGATGCCGCGCGTCCCGCCCGTCACGACGACGGACCGCTCCTGCCAGGGGGTGAAGGTCATGCCTCGCCTGCCTCTTCGTTCGCCGGACGTCCCGGGCCGTCACACGTCCTGCCCACGAACGGCGCCGACCCCCTCCACCGGGGTGCGCGCCGTCGCAAAACCCGCCGGATCCTGTCTCGAACCCGACGGCCGGACCGGTGCCCGGCCCGGCCCGCGGCCCATGTCCGTACGGTCCGCGTCAGGGGGAACTCCCCCGGATCGTCCGTGGAGCCGTCCTCGCGCGCCGGCGGCGGATCAGCACAGGACCCAGTACCCCGGGGAGGTCTCCTTGATGGTGCTGGAGACGAAGACGTTCCACAGGCCGAGGTTCTGGTTCGAGCCGTTGGCGTAGGCGTAGCCGCCGGACTGGTGGGCCCGGCCGGCCGTGGTGTGCGCGTAGTTGGCGGCCGTCACGCACACCGGGGCGGCCCCGGTGGTGGTGGCGCCGACGGGCGCGGTCCTGGTGCCGGCCGCGCCGGAGGCGTCGACGGCGGCGACGGCGTAGCCGTACGCCGTGCCGGCGGTCAGGCCGGTGTCCGTGTGGGCGGTGGCGGTGACCGGAGCGCTGTTGACCTTGGTGCCGTCGCGGTAGACGTCGTAGGAGACCGCGCCCGGGACGGGGTTCCAGGACAGCGAGGCGCTCGTGGCCGTGGTGGCGGTGACGGACAGTCCGGTCGGGGCGGGCAGCGCGCCCGGCGGGGTTCCGGTGGTGCCGGCGCCGAGCGCCTTGGCCATGTTCAGCACGGCCGTCATCTGCGGGCCGCTCTTCTGCGCGTAGTCGGCCGACTTGTACCCCCACCAGTCCCAGCAACCGCGCGGGTTGCCGGTCATGGTGGTGGTCTGCGGGTAGAGGACGATCATGTCGTTGGTGTCGGCGTACTCGTTGAGGTGGGCCGTGGCCATGAGGGCGTCGCCGACCAGGCCGAAGTACTGGTAGCAGCCGTGGAGGGTGACCATCAGCCGGCAGGAGGCACCGTCCTGGCAGGACCGCGGGACGTAGGCGAAGCCCTCGGCGCCCATGCCGATCGCGCTCGGGCTGCCGCCGGGGACGTGAGGGCTCTGGTCGAACCGGACCAGCGTGCCGGTCAGGGCCGAGGAGCTCGCGGGCCGCACGCCGCCGAACAGGTGGGCCAGCATCTCCCCGACCGGGTCGTCGCCGCAGTCGTTGACGTACGGCGAGGCGGTGGAGGAACAGGAGTTGGGGCCGAGCGGGCTGACCCAGGCGTGACCCGCCGGGGACGTGTCGTCGTAGACGACGTCGGCGCCGAGGGCGCGGTAGTACGCGGCGAGGTCGTCGTTGACGGGCGCCTTGACGGTGCTGTCGTTGGTGCCGTGGAAGAGCCAGACCTTGTCGCCCGCCAGACGGGCGACCGGGTCCACCGTGCCGGCCGCCGCCCGGTCCCGCGTCAACTGCGCCAGCTGAGCGGGGGTCTTGCGGGGCATGAAGGTGTCCATGCACGCGTAGAGCGCCGTGTTGAGGTTGTTCTGGGCGCAGTCGTAGGGGCCGGCCGAGAAGATGCCCGCGCCCTCGAACACGTCCGAGTACGCGACGTGCAGCTGGTTGGCCATGAACCCGCCGGACGAGAGGCCGCTCACGTGGGCGGAGCTGATGGTGTACTTCTGCAGCGGGCCGGCGGTCGGCGCGGGGACCGCGGCCGTCGCGCCGCCGGTGGTCGTGGCGGCGATGCCGACGGCCGCCAGGACGGCGACGAGGAGTCGTCTGATCTTCATGCGCGTCTCCAGGTGGGGGTGGGATGGCGTCATCCTGGTGAACGGGAGGGATCCCGGCCCACATGTCGTCCCCCCACTTCCCCGGGCCGGAATGTGGCGCGCCCTGCCATAGGGGCGGAAGGATCAGGCCCGCCGGGTGCCGGGGCCGGCGGTTCCGCGGGACAGCCGGTGGAGGCGGAGGGCCAGGTGGATCTCCAGGGCGCCGGCGGGCTTGTTCCAGTCGGGGCCGAGGAGTTGGGCGACCCGGTCGAGGCGCTGGACGACCGTGTTCACGTGGACGTGGAGGGTGTCCTTGGCGCGGGACAGGCTCGCTCCCTGGTCGTAGTAGGCGTCCAGGGTGCGGACCAGTTCGGTGCCGCGCTCCGCGTCGTAGGCGAGGACGGGGCCGAGGACGCGTTCGACGTACGGGCCGATGGCGGCGCGGTCGCCGAGCAGGACGCCGATGAAGCCGAGTTCGGTGACGTCGGCGCCCTCGCCGGTCCGGCCGAGGGAGTGGAGCGCGGTGCGGCAGCGCAGGGCCTCGGCGTGGAGGGCCGCGTGGTGCTCCGGGCCGGTGCCGGGTCCGGCCGCGCCCACGGTGACCGGCGTCCCGATGATCCGGGCGAGGTCGGCGGCGAGGTCGCGGGCGAGGCCGGCGGGCCGGTCGCAGGGGGCGAGCAGGACGGTGTTGCCGTGGCGGGTGCCCGCGAGGCCGCCGAGGCGGCGGGCGGCGCGGGCGGTCTCCGCGGCGAGCCGGGAGCGCAGGGCGGGCGCGCAGTCGAGGACGGCGACGGCGTGGGGGCGGGCGAGGTCGACGCCGAGGCGCCGGGCGCGCAGGGCGAGGCTCCCTTCGTCCCAGTGGGCGGAGGAGGCGGGGCCCGCGAGGAGGTCGTCGAGGAGTTCGCCGCGCACCCGGTCCTCGGTCTCGGCGACCGAGCGGCGGACGAGGAGGAGCATGGCGGTGACGAGCGCCGCGCGTTCGAACAGCCGCCGGTCGGCCTCGGGGAGGTCCGGGCGGCCGGTCAGGACGATGCTGCCGAGCGGTTCGGCGCCGGCGAGGACGGCGCAGCACCAGACGCCGTCGGCGCGGACCGCGCGGCCCTCGGTGCGCGAGGCCTCCAGGCTCGCGGCGGCGGGCGTCACCGGCGCGGTGCCGACGCGGGCGAGTTCGCTGCCGTCGGTGTCGTGGACGGCCACTCCCCCGCCGAGCAGCGCCGCGATCTCGGCCGCGACCTCGTCGGTGCCGGCGCCGCGCAGCACCAGCTTGGAGAGCCGGTCGTGGGCGTCGGACGCCTGGTGGAGGGCTTCGCCGTGGGCGCGGGCCGTCGCGTTGGCGGCTTCGAGGCGGGCGAGCGCGGTACGGGTCTCCTCCAGCCGGCGGGCGCTGTCGATGGCGACGGCGGCGTGGTCGGCGAGCGAGCCCAGGAGCGCGATGGCGTCGGGGGTGAACTCGCGCGGGGTGCGGTCCGCCGCGAACAGGACGCCGATGACCTCCCCGCCCAGGCGCAGCGGGACGCCGAGGATGCCGCGCAGCCCCTCCTCGGCGACGCCGTCGTCGATGGCGCCGGTGTGCCGGTAGCGGCGGTCGGTGCGGTAGTCGGTGCTGGCGTACGGGCGGGCGGTCTGCGCGACCAGGCCGCCGAGGCCCTCGCCCATGCCCAGGCGCAGCTGCTGGAAGGCCGCCGAGACGGAGCCCTCGGTGACCCGCATGAACGTGTCGTGCGCGACCGGGTCGTGGAGGGTCAGATAGGCGACGTCGGATCCGAGCAGCGTCCGGGCCCGCCGGACGATGGCGCGCAGGACGGCGTCGAGGTCCCGCAGCCCGGCCAGGTCGCCGGCCGTGTCGAACAGGGCGACCAGCTCCGCCTCCCGGCGCCGGTACTGGTCGAGGACCCGCCGCACCGCCAGGGCGGCCCCGGTGGTCTCCTCGATCCGGGCGACGTCCTCGGGGGCGGCTCCGGCGGCGCGGGCCCGTGCGGGCTGGGCGGCGAGCTCCTGCGCCGGGGCGTCGGCGGCGAGGAGGTCCAGCATGCGGCGGGCGGCCGCCTCGGCGGGCGACGGCGTGGGGTCGGCGGCGCG
>NZ_JBEZUZ010000040.1:0-62847 GCF_040636735.1 Streptomyces sp. NPDC035033
CGACGCCGCCTCCGGCCCCGGCCGGGGGGGGGGGGGGCGCCCGCACGCGCCGCCCGCCCCGGGCCGTCCCCGATCACGGGTACGCCGACGGCTCAAGCCGCCGCGGACGGCTCAGCCGCTTCCGGGACGGCTCAGCCGCCCAGCAGCAGCGCCTGGTCCAGCGCCTGGAGGAAACGATTCGTCGTCACCCGGTCCCGGACCGCGAGCCGCAGCCAGTGCCGGTCCAGACCCGGGAACGTGTCCCCGCGCCGGGCCGCGAACCCCAGCAGCCGCAACCGCTCCCGCACCACGTCCGCGCCCTCGATCCGGACCAGCACGAACGGCCCCTCGGCCGCCGCCACCGTCCGCACCTCGTCGAACTCCGCGAGCCCCGCCAGCAGGTGCGCCCGGTCCGTCCCGATCCGGTGCGCCGCCTCCTCCGCCTCCGCCAGCGCCGCCCGCCCCATGCAGGCCTCCGCCGCCACGAGCGCCGGCGTCGACACCGGCCACAGCGGCTGCGCCCGCTCCAGGAGCGCGACCGTCGCGGGCTCCGCGAGCACGTACCCGATCCGCAGCCCCGCGAGGCCCCAGGTCTTCGTCAGGCTCCGCAGCACCACCAGGCCCGGCACGTCCGTCCGCCCGGCCAGCGCCTCCCGCTCGCCCGGCACCGCGTCCATGAACGCCTCGTCCACGACCAGGTACCGGCCCGGCCGCGCCAGCGCCGCGATCGCCTCCGCCGGATGCAGCACCGACGTCGGGTTGGTCGGGTTGCCGATCACCACCAGGTCCGCGTCCTCCGGGACCGCCGCCGGATCCAGCCGGAAGCCGTCCTCCTCGCGCAGCAGCACCCGGCCCACCTCGTGCCCGGCGTCCCGCAGCGCCGCCTCCGGCTCGGTGAACTGCGGATGCACCACCACCGGCCGGCGCACCGGCAGCGCCCGCGCGAGCAGCACGAACGCCTCCGCCGCGCCCGCGGTCAGCAGCACCCGGCCCGGCGGGAGGTCGTGCCGCGCGGCCACCGCCGCCCGCGCCGAACGCCCGTCCGGGTAGAGCGCGAGACCTGTGAGGGAGTGCGCGATCCGTTCCCGCAGCCAGTCCGGCGGGGTGTCCGTCCGGACGTTGACCGCGAGGTCGATGAGCTTCTCGTCCCGGACCTCGGCGTCACCGTGATGACGCAGGTCGTGGGTGTGGCTGCCCGTGTGAGGGCCGTCCGTGTGGGTGTCCATGTCCGCCGTCGTGTGGGGGGTGGGGATGTGGGGGGAGTCAGGCTCGCCAGCGATGTACCCGCACGTCAAGGGCAACAACCGTGCGACGGACGTCACTTCGTCCGCCCCGGACCCCTCCTTCTCGGGAGGAAACGGGACGGAAGCGGCTATCGCGCACGTCACCCGCCGCGACTTCCGCTTCGGCACGAGCAGCACCGCGCCCGGCCCCGCCGCCCGCAGCGCCGCCGCCTCCGCCACCGACGCCGTCCCCGTCGCCGCCAGCGGCACCCGCGACGGATGCGGCACCGCCACCCCGGCCAGCTCCCGGGCCGGAAAGCCCGTCACCGGCACCCCGAGCCGCTCCGCCGCCGCCACGATCCCCGGCTCCGCCACGCGCGCGTCCAGCGTCGCCAGCCCCCGCACGCGCGCGTGCCCCGGCCCGCCCGCCTCCGCGAGCGCCGCCCGGACCAGCGCCAGGACCTCGTCCGCCGTCGCCCCCGAGCGGGCCCCGACGCCGACGTGCACACCAGGCCCCCCATCCGCTACCAAGGGGCCATGGCTGTGGTCGTCGCGCTCGGCGCGTTCCTCATGACGCTCTTCGGCGGCTGGGTCGCGCAGCGCGTCACCGACCGCCGGCACCTCGTCCTCGGACTGGCGGGCGGGCTGATGCTCGGCGTCGTCGGACTCGACCTGCTGCCCGAGGCCCTGGAGGCCGCGGGGGAGGAGGTCTTCGGCGTCCCCCAGGCCCTGCTGCTCTTCGTCGGCGGCTTCCTCTTCGCCCACGTGGTGGAACGCCTCCTCGCCACCCGCCGCGCCGCCCACGGCGCCGAGGCGGGGGAGAGGACCCCGCAGGTCGGACTCGTGGCGGCCGGCGCCATGGTGCTGCACAGCCTCATGGACGGCGTCGCGCTCGGCGCCGCCTTCCAGGTCGGCGGCGGCATGGGCGCCACCGTCGCGCTCGCCGTCATCACCCACGACTTCGCCGACGGCTTCAACACGTACACGCTCACCAGCCTGTACGGGAACGAGCGCCGGAAGGCCCTCGCCATGCTCGTCGCCGACGCGATCGCCCCGATCGCCGGCGCCGGCCTCGCCACCCTCCTCACCCTTCCGGAGGAACTGCTCGGCAGCTATCTCGGCTTCTTCGGCGGCGCCCTGCTCTACCTCGCCGCCGCCGAGATCCTGCCCGAGGCCCACCACACCCACCCCGCCCGCACCACCCTGCTCTGCACGGTCGCGGGCGTGGCCTTCATCTGGCTCGTGGCGGGCCTCTCCGGCCACTGAACTCACCCGCAGCGCCCCGCGAACCGGGCGGCGGCCTCCGGGGCGCCCGCCCAGTGCGTGTGCACGTAACTGGCGTGCACCCCGCCCCGCACGAAGCCCTCCACCCTCCGCTCCGGCTGCCGCAGCCCCCAGGCGGGAAGCGCGCCCGCGCCCGGCTCGATCACCGTGCGGTGGAACTCGTGCCCCCGCATCCGGGTCCCGGCGGCCGCGAGCACGCTGTCGTTCACCGCCACCGCGTCCCGGTACCCGAGCGTGAGGCGGGACGACATCCGCGCGTCCGCGTCGAGGACCCCGCACATCGGCGTCCCGTCCAGCGTCCGCGCCAGGTACAGCAGCCCGGCGCACTCGGCCGCGACCGGCGCCCCCGAGGCGGCGAGCTCCGCCACCGCTTTCCGCAGCGGCTCGTTGGCGGCCAGTTCGGCCGCGTACATCTCGGGGAACCCGCCCCCGATCACGAGCCCGGAGGTCCCCTCCGGCAGCGCCTCGTCCCGCAGCGGGTCGAAGGTCACGACCTCGGCCCCGGCGGCCCGCAGCAGCTCCGCGTGCTCGGCGTACGAGAACGTGAACGCGGCCCCGCCGGCGACGGCGACGACCGGCCGCCGCCCCGCCGGGGACTCCGCCGCCGGCGGCGCCCACGCCTCGACGGCCATCGGCGGCGCCGACCGCGCGAGCGCGAGGAGACCCTCCAGGTCGCACCCGGCCCGCACCTGCTCCGCCTGCGCGGCCACCGCCTCCACGGCGGCGGCCTGCCGCTCCGCGACCGGGATCAGCCCCAGGTGCCGCGACGGCGTCGCCACGGCGGGCGCCCGCCGCAGCACCCCGAGCACCGGCACCCCGGACTCCTCCAGGGCCTCCCGCAGCAGCTCCTCGTGCCGGTCGCTCGCGACCTTGTTGAGGATCACCCCGCCGAGCCGCACCTCCGGGTCCCAGGAGGCGAAGCCGTGCACCAGCGCCGCCACCGACCGCGACTGCGAGGAGGCGTCCACGACCAGCACCACCGGCGCCCGCAGCAGCTTCGCGACCTGCGCCGTGGAGGCCAGTTCGCCCTGGCCCGCGGCGCCGTCGTACAACCCCATCACGCCCTCGACCACGGCCAGGTCGCAGCCGCGCGAGCCGTGCGCGAAGAGCGGGGCGATCCGCTCCGTCCCGCACATGTACGCGTCGAGGTTGCGGCCCGGGCGGCCGGTGGCGAGCGCGTGGTAGCCCGGGTCGATGTAGTCGGGCCCCACCTTGTGCGGGGAGACGGCGAGCCCGCGGGAGGCGAACGCGGCCATCAGGCCGGTCGCCACCGTGGTCTTGCCCGCCCCCGACGACGGGGCCGCGATGACGAGACGTGCTACCACTCGATGCCCCGCTGGCCCTTCTGACCCGCGTCCATCGGGTGCTTCACCTTCGACATGTCCGTCACCAGGTCGGCGAAGTCCACCAGCTCCTGCGGCGCGTTGCGGCCGGTGATGACGACGTGCTGCTGGCCCGGGCGGTTCCGCAGCACCTCGACGACCTCCTGCACGTCGATCCAGCCCCAGTGCAGCAGGTACGCGAACTCGTCGAGGACGTAGAACTTGTACCGCTCCTCGGCCAGGTCCCGCTTGACCTGCTCCCAGCCCTCGCGCGCCTTGTCCTCGTGCGACTGCTCGCCCTCGGCGACCTCGCGCTGGATCCAGGACCAGCCCTCGCCCATCTTGTTCCAGGTGACCGTGCCGCCCTTGCCGGTCTCGCCGAGCGCCTTGAGGGCGTTCTCCTCGCCGACCCGCCACTTGGCGGACTTCACGAACTGGAAGACCCCGATCGGCCAGCCCTGGTTCCAGGCGCGCAGCGCCATCCCGAAGGCGGCCGTCGACTTCCCCTTGCCGACGCCCGTGTGCACCATCACCAGCGCCCGGTTGCGGCGCTGACGGGTCGTGAGGCCGTCGTCGGGCACGACGGTCGGCTGTCCCTGCGGCATTAAGCGGCCCTCCTGACAGAGCGGTTGACTTGTGCTTCCCGGACGAGCCCGGCGATCGCGTCGGCGCGCAGCTCGTCCAGAGTGACGGCGGTGCCGTCCAGATCACGGGCGAGGCTCCCGGCCAGACCGAGCCGCACCGGGCCCGCCTCGCAGTCCACGACCACGCTCGCCGTGCCGTCGGCGGCGTGCAGCCGGGCGGCCCGCGCGGCCAGCCCCACCGGGTCCGGCCCGCCGCCGGTGGCCCGCCCGTCGGTCACGACCACCAGCAGCGGCCGGCGCGAGGGGTCCCGCAGCCGCTCCACCCGCAGCACGTCGTGCGCCTTGAGCAGCCCGGCGGCCAGCGGCGTACGGCCCCCGGTCGGCAGCTCCTCCAGACGGGCGGCGGCCGCGTCCACGGAGGACGTCGGCGGCAGCGCCAGCTCGGCGCCCCGCCCCCGGAAGGTCACCAGACCCACCTTGTCCCGCCGCTGGTACGCGTCGAGCAGCAGCGACAGCACGGCGCCCTTCACCGCGCCCATCCGCTTCCGCGCCGCCATCGAGCCGGAGGCGTCCACGACGAACAGCACGAGGTTGCCCTCGCGCCCCTCCCGGACCGCCTGCCGCAGATCGTCCCGGCGCACCACGAGCCCCGGACCGGACCGCCCGCGCGCCCGCTGGTGCGGTGCGGCGGCCCGGACGGTGGCGGCCAGGTGCAGCTTGGTCAGCGCGCCCCGGGGCCGGGTCGCGCCGGTGGTCCGGCCGTGCTCGGTCCGGGCCCGGGACCGCCGCCCGGCGGCCCCGTCGCCGACCCCGGGCACGCTCAGCATCCGCGTACGGAACGGCTCGGCGGCCTTCACGGCGGCCCGCTCCCCGGCCGCGCCCTGCGGAACGGGCGCCTGCTCGGGCGCCCGGCCAGGTGCCCGCTCCGGTACGGAGTCGGTCTCGGGCGCGGCCCCCTCACCGCCCTGCGGCGGCACCCCGCCACCACCACCGGGCCCGCCGTCCCCCGGCCCGTCCGGCCCCGGGTCCGGGTCGTCCTCGGGCTCGTCCCCCTTGAACCGCTCCAGGGTCTCGTCGAGCTTGTCCTCGTCCATCCCCGGCGCGTCGAAGGGGTTGCGCCGCCGCCGGTGGGGGAGCGCGAGCAGCGCGGCCTGCCGCACGTCCTCGCTCGTGACCTCCTCCCGCCCGGCCCACGCGGCGAGCGCGGTCGCGGTCCGGGCCATGACGATGTCGGCGCGCATGCCGTCGACCTCGAACGCGGCGCAGGTGGCGGCGATCTGGAGCAGCACGGCGTCCCCGAGGGACACCTTCGGCAGCAGCTCCCGCGCGGCGACGATCCGCTCCCGCAGCGCGGCCTCCTCGCCGGCCCACCGCTCGGCGAACCCGGCCGGGTCGTCCTCGAACGCGAGCCTGCGCCGCACCACCTCGACCCGCTCCTCGGGCACCCGGGAGGCGGCGACCTCCACGGTCAGCCCGAACCGGTCGAGCAACTGCGGCCGCAGCTCGCCCTCCTCGGGGTTCATCGTCCCGACGAGCAGGAACCGAGCGGCGTGCCGCACGGAGACGCCCTCGCGCTCGACGTGCGAGGCGCCCATGGCGGCGGCGTCGAGGAGGTGGTCGATCAGGTGGTCGGACAGCAGGTTGACCTCGTCGACGTACAGGATCCCCCGATGGGCGGCGGCGAGCAGCCCCGGCTCGAACGCCTTCACCCCCTCGGCGAGCGCCCGCTCGATGTCGAGCGCCCCGACGAGCCGGTCCTCGGAGGCCCCGACGGGCAGCTCCACCATCCGCGCGGCCCGCGCCTCCGACTCTCCGTCCAGGTGAGGCCCGTCCGGACACCCCGGATCGGGCGAGCCCGGGTCACAACTGAACCGGCACCCGGCGACGACGGCCACCTCGGGCAGCAACTCGGCGAGCGCCCGCACGGCGGTGCTCTTCGCCGTTCCCTTCTCGCCCCGCACGAGGACCCCGCCCACGGCCGGCGAGACCGCGTTCAGCAGCAGCGCGAGCCGCAGATCGTCCATCCCGACGACGGCGGTGAACGGATACCGGGTGCTCATCGCGTGTTCCTCTCCAGAAGATGACTGTCGGCCGCCGACGGCGGGCGACCGCCCACGGGGGCCACCCGCGGGCGGGATTCCGCCCCGCGCCCCCTCACGGGGCACCCGGCGGTACGAACGGGAGCCCCTTGGGCGCCCCGTCCTCGATGAGCCGCAGCAGCGCGTCCGTGTCGGCGTGCTCCTCGATCAGGTCGCCGAGCCGGTCCAGCTGCTCCTCGCGCAGCGTGCCGAAGGAGGTGTCGGGGGCCGGGACGAAGGCGCGTCCGGCCGCCGCCGCGACCTCGCGGAGGAAGGCGCGCCGGAAGCCGTCGCTCTCCAGGGAGCCGTGCCAGTGGGTGCCCCAGACGGAGCCGACCCGGCACCCGTCGAGGAACGGCTCGCCGCCGAGCACCTCGGCCACGCCGTGGTGGATCTCGTACCCCTCGACCCGCTCGCCGAGCGCCTCGCCGACCGGCCGGGCGAGGGTCTTCTCGCGCGCGAACCGGACCCGTACGGGCAGCAGCCCGAGCCCGTCGACGGCGCCCGCCTTCGACTCGACCTCGTCCTCGATGTGCGCGCCGAGGGCCTGGAAGCCGCCGCAGATGCCGAGGACCGGGCGGCCCTCGGCGGCCCGCCGGGCCAGAGCGCCGGCCAGCCCCCGCTCGCGCAGCCACGCCAGCGCCTTGACCGTCCCGCGCGTGCCCGGCACGACGACGAGGTCCGCGTCGGCCAGCTCCTCCGGCCGGTCCACGAACCGCACGATCACGCCCGGCTCGGCGGCCAGCGCGTCCACGTCGGTGAAGTTCGACATCAGCGGCACGGCGCAGACCGCGACCCGCAGCACGTCCGCGCCGAGCGGCGGCGCGACGACCGACTCGCGGACGGTGCCCCGCAGGGAGACCCGGAGCCCGTCCTCCTCGTCGATGCCGAGCCCGTGCGCGTACGGCAGCACGCCGAGGGTCCGGCGCCCGGTCAGTCCGTGCAGCATGTCGAGGCCCGGCTCCAGCAGGGTCACGTCGCCGCGGAACTTGTTCACCAGGTAGCCGGCGATCAGCTCCTGGTCCTCGGGGGCGAGCAGCGCCGTGGTGCCGAAGAACTGGGCGAAGACCCCGCCCCGGTCGATGTCGCCGACCACGACCACCGGCAGCCGGGCGGCCCGCGCGATGCCCATGTTGACGATGTCGGTGCGCCGCAGGTTGATCTCGGCCGGACTGCCGGCGCCCTCGCAGATCACCGCGTCGTGGGTGGCCCGCAGCTCCTCCAGGCAGGCGAGCACCGGCTCGAAGAGGGTCTGCTGCCGCCCGCCGTGGTAGCCGCGCGCGCTCATCTCGCCGACCGGCCTGCCCATGAGCACGACCTGGCTGGAGCGGTCGCCGCCCGGCTTGAGCAGCACCGGGTTCATCAGCGCGGTCGGCTCGACGCGGGCGGCCTGCGCCTGCATGGCCTGGGCGCGGCCGATCTCGGCGCCCTCGCGGGTGACGAAGGAGTTGAGGGACATGTTCTGCCCCTTGAACGGCGCCACCTTGACGCCCTGCCGGACCAGCCAGCGGCAGATGCCCGCCGTGACGACGCTCTTGCCCGCGTCGGAGGTCGTCCCGGCGACGAGCAGCCCCCCACCCTTCACTTCGTCCTCCGCTTCACCGTGTCCGTGATCAGCCGGCCGCCCACGCAGACGGCCAGCGTCAGCCAGGTCACCCGGCGGGAGAGCCGGACGGCCCGGTCGACGTCGGCGACCTCCACGGGCCGCCCCTCCCCGTTGAGGACCGGCCGGTGCTCGACCCGCCCGCCGTACGAGAGCGTCCCCCCGAGCCGTACCCCGAGCGCGCCCGCGAAAGCCGCCTCGACCGGTCCGGCGTTGGGGCTGGGGTGCCGTCCGGCGTCCGCCCGCCAGGCCCGGACGGCGCCGCGCGGGTCACCGCCCGCGAGGACGGCGAGGGCGGCGGTGAGCCGGGCGCCCGGCCAGCCGGCCAGGTCGTCGAGGCGGGCGGAGGCCCAGCCGTAGCGGCGGTGGCGGGGCGACTTGTGCCCGACCATGGCGTCCAGGGTGTTGACCGCCCGGAAGCCGAGCAGCCCCGGCACGCCCGCGACCGCGCCCCAGACGAGGGCGCCGACCACGGCGTCGGAGGTGTTCTCGGCGACGGACTCGACGACCGCGCGGGCCATCGCGGGGCCGTCCAGGGCCTCGGGGTCGCGCCCGACGAGGTGCGGCATCCGCTCCCGGGCGACCTCCAGGTCGCCGGCGGCGAGCGCCCCGCCGATCGCCCGGGCCTCCCGGCCCAGGGTGGTGCCGCCGACGACGGCCCACACGGCGGCGGCGGTCAGGGCGGTGGAGGCGGCGCGGCTGCCCCGCGCCGTACGGGCGGCCAGCGCTCCGGCGGCGACGGCGCCGCCCGCGCAGACGGCGGTGTGCAGGGCGCCCCGGCCGCGGTGGTCGCGCCACAGGCGCTTCTCGACGGCGGCGGCGGCCCGCCCGAAGGCGGCGACGGGGTGCCCGCGGCGGGGGTCGCCCACGAGGGCGTCGACGGCGAGGCCGACGGCCGCTCCGTACGCGAAGACTGCGGTGGCTCGGGAAGCCACGGGGGTGCGGCCGGGCATGGCGGCGTGTCCTCACTCAGGGTCCGCGCCCTGGGTCGACGTGACGGGCGGCGAGAGTTCCTGGCTCCCGGCCCCGCTCTCGCGGGTCCGGTCACAGTGGCGGGACCGCGCCGGATTCGCACCGGGCTTCCTCTCCATTGCCGCCGTACTGGCCCCGGAAGTCCACCACGCCCCGCGAAGGGCCGTCAACTCACCCTTGACCTGCGACGGGTCACTGTGCGAAGCGCCACAGACACGAAGGCCGGGCCCGCCCTCGGAGGAGGTGCGGGCCCGGCCCCGGAGCGGCGCGGGTCAGGCGACGATCAGATAGATGCCGTACGCGACGGCCGCCGCGCACAGCGCGAAGCAGGCGTAGGCGCCGGTCCGGGCGAGGACGGCGGAGCCGCCCGCGGCGGCGGCCTTCTCCTGCTTGCCGAGGCCGACGATCCCGAGGGTGAAGAGGCCCACGAGGGCGACGGTCGCCACGAGGCTGACTCCGAAGACGGAGCCGAGAGCTGCCCAGTCGATCTTCATGGCTTGGTTTCCCGTTTCCTTGGAGGTCTTGGAGGTCTCAGACCGCGGCGGCGGGGGCCGGGGGAGCGGCCGGGTCGCCCGGCGCCGGCGCGTGGATGGTGGTCTTGAGGCCCTCGTCCGCGACGGCGGCGACGGAGCCGGCCGGCGGCGGGGTGACGGCCGCGATGGCGGTGGTCACGACGCCCGCGGGCTCGGGGGTGTTCTCGTCGTCATCGTCGTTGACGTTGGTGTGGTCGACGACCTGGCGGCGGGAGACGAGCCAGATGCCGAGGCAGGAGGCGACCAGGAAGCCCGCGACCAGGTAGACGCCCCAGTCGCCCTGACGGGCCACGAACTCGGCTCCGGCCGCGACCAGGCCGGCGGCCGGCAGGGTCAGGCCCCAGGCGGCGAACATGCGGGTGGCGGTCGACCAGCGGACGACACCGCCCTTGCGGCCGAGGCCCGCGCCCATCACGCCGCCGGAGCAGACGTGCGTGGTCGAGAGGGAGTAGCCGAGGTTCGAGGAGGCCAGGATGACGGTGGCCGCGCTGGTCTGGGCGGCGAAGCCCTGCTGCGGCTGGAGGTCGGTGAGGCCCTTGCCCATGGTGCGGATGATGCGCCAGCCGCCGAGGTAGGTGCCGAGCGCGATCGCCAGACCGGCGGAGACGATGACCCACAGGGGCGGGTTCGAGCCGGGGACGAGCGCGCCGCCGGCGACCAGGGCGAGGGTGATGATGCCCATGGTCTTCTGCGCGTCGTTGGTGCCGTGGGCGAGGGAGACCAGGCCGGCGGAGGCGATCTGACCGGCGCGGTAGCCCTTCTCCGTGGTCTTGGCGTCCGCGTTCCGGTCCAGGCGGTACGTCAGCCGGGCGGCCAGCATCGCGGCGACGCCGGCGACGATCGGGGCGGCGATCGCGGGGATGAGGACCTTGGTGACGACGACCCCGCCGTTGACACCGCTGAAACCGATCGAGGCGACGGTCGCGCCGATGAGGCCGCCCATGAGGGCGTGGGAGGAGCTGGAGGGCAGTCCGACCAGCCAGGTCAGCAGGTTCCAGAGGATCGCTCCGACGAGCGCGGCGAGGATGACTTCGGGCTGGATGCCCTCCTCGTTCACGAGTCCCTTGGAGATCGTGTTGGCGACCTCGACGGAGAGGAACGCGCCGACCAGGTTGAGCACGGCGGACATGGCCACCGCCGTCTTGGGCTTGAGCGCACCGGTCGAGATGGTCGTGGCCATCGCGTTGGCGGTGTCGTGGAAACCGTTCGTGAAATCGAACACGAGAGCTGTCACGACCACAATGGCGAGCAGCAGCGTGATGTGTTCCATTTACCCAGGCAATCGTTTGACGTCAGTGGCTCGTCGAACGTAGGCAACCTGAGTGAACGGAAGGTGAACTGGGCAGGGCATCACGGTGTCCCTAACCGGGGTCACGAGGTTCCGCTTAGCCCTTCGGAGCCCCCCGGTGTCCACCATGTGGTCACCCGTGACCGCCGGTGATCCCGCCCCTCGCGGGCCCCGCCGCCCCCGCGCCGCCCTCCGCCCGCCCGCCGCGTTCCACCCCCTGGACACCCCCGGGCGGGGTCATCCGGACGAGGCAGCCGCCGAGGAGACCCTTGTCACTCTCCAGAGGCACCCGCCGGACCCCCGCCGGGCCTCCGCCGGACTCCCCCCGGCCCCCGTCGGGCACCCGCCCGGCCCCGTCCGGTGGCGGCCTCCCCGCCCCGTGACGAGACTGACGGGGTGCGCCCGGCTACAGCGACGGCAGCGGCCGTCACCACCCTGATCGGTGTCGGTGCGGCCGCCGTGGCGGCCGGCCGCTACGCCAGCGACGTCGCCCTCAAGGCCACGTCCGGACGGCCCCTCCCCGGCGACCCCCGCCTCACCGTGCACGCCACGGGACCGGAGCGGGTCACCCTCACCCGCAGCCTCGCCTCCCTGCGCCCCGGTACGTACGGGATGACGGCGCCCGGACTGCACGCGGTCGCCGGCCCCGTCCTCGACCGCGTCCCGCACACCGCCGACACCGTCGTCCGCCGCCTCGAACGGGTCGAGCTCGGCGCCCTCGGCCCCGGCAGCCGCGTCCGGCTCACCCCCCAGCTGCACACCGGGACCCCGGAGACCGCCCTCGGCCTGCCCCACGAGGACATCGAGATCCCCGGCGAGCTCGGCCCCCTCCCGGCCTGGCTCGTCACCGGCCCCCGCCCCACCTGGGTGGTCACCCTGCACGGCCTGGGCGCCACCCGCGAGCACGCGCTGAACCTCGTCCCCTTCTACGCCCGCCGCCGCGTCCCCGTCCTCGTCCCCGCCTACCGCGGCGACGAGGGCGCCCCCGCGCCGGCGGAGGGCCTCGCCCAGCTCGGCGACACCGAGTGGCGCGACGTCGACGCCGTCCTGCGCCACGCGGTCCGGCTGGGCGCGGCCAAGATCGTCCTGCACGGCTGGGGCACCGGCGCCACGATGGCGCTGCGCGCCGCCGCCGAGTCGGGGGTGCGGGACCGGATCGTCGGCCTCGTCCTGGACTCGCCGGTCCTCGACTGGGAGGCCACCGTCCGCAACCTCGCCGCCGCCCGGGGCGTCCCGGGACCGCTGCTCCCGCTCGCGGTCCGCGCCGCCCTCGGCCGCACCGGCCCGCACGCCGACCGGGTGGCCGCCGCGAGCGCGCCGGACGCGCTGCGCGTCCCCGTGCTGCTGGCCCACGGGCCCGACGACACGATCGCCCCCTGGGAGCCCTCGGTCGAGCTCGCGGCCCGCCGCCCGGACCTGGTCAGCCTCCTCACGGTCCGCCAGGCGCCCCACGCGGCGATGTGGAACGCGGACCCCCTCCGCTACGAAGAAGCCCTCCGCCGCCACCTCACCCCCCTCATGTAGCCCCGCCCCGCCGCGGGCTGCGCCCGCCGGGGCTGGTTGCGGTGCTGCCGCGCCGTTCCGTTGTGGGCCGCGCCACCGTTTCGTTGTGGGCAGGCGTTCCGCAAGGGGCGGAACGGGTGGGCACAACGGAACGGCACCCTTAGCGGTGCCTCCGCGACCGGGCCTGAACCCGCACCCGTACGGCGCCGTACAAGGGGTGCGGGCCCAGGCCCGGAAAGCCTAGGCCCGGCAGGGGGCGCCGTCCCTGTGCCCACCCGTCCCGCCCCAGCGGGACGATTGCCCACAGGGACGGCGGGCGCAGCCCACGGCGACGCCCGGTGACGGCGTGCCGCATTCCGATTGGGCTTTCGGGCCGTCAGCGGGAAGACTGCCCCCGTGACGTCTCGAAAGCCCGATGAACCATTGGCGCGCAACTCCAGACTCCGACTCGTCCGTCCGCGGTCGCTGGCCACCGCCCGACGGGCCGCGACGACGCGGCGCACCCGGCCTGCCCCGAGACCGCCCGAGGGCACCCCGCCCCGCGCGGAACTGGCCCGGCAGGCCCGGCTCGTCCTCGCCGACGCCGTACGGATCGCCCGCTGGGCCGCCACCCCGCGCGGCCCGCAGGCGGGTCCCCGGACGGCCGCCGTCCAGACCGCCGCCCCGGCCTCCGCTTCCGGCCCGCTCGACGGCCCCGCCGCCGTCGAACGGGCCGCCGCCGACCTCGGTCTGACGCCCGGACGGATCCGCGCCGGCTGGGACCGGGCCCGGCTCGCCGGCCTCGTCGAGCTGCACGGCGCCACCGTCCGCCCCGGCTGGCGGCTCCAGGCCTGGGACCGCGACGACTCCGCCGTGCTCCGCGGCTGGGTCGCCCTCCTCGACGCCTGGTCGCTGGTCCACCCCGCCCCCGAGGGCGTGGCGCCCGGCGCGGTCGCCGAGGTCGTGGAGGCCGTGCCGCAGGTCCTGTCGCTGCTCCAGCTCTCCCAGGGCCCGGTCGCCGTCCCCGTCCTGCTCGACCTCCTCGGGCAGCGCGTCGACGAACTCCGCGAGGAGCGCTGCGAGGTGCCCGCCGACGGCGCCCCCGCCCCGGCGCCCGCCCCCGGGGAGGGGCTGCCCTCCCTCCTCGACTGGGCCCTGGAGGGCCTCGCCGAGGTCGGCGCGCTCACCCTCGACGGGGGGAGCGGCCCGGACGGACGTCACGCCACCCTGACCCCCCTCGGCAACTGGGCGGTCTGGGTCAAGCTGGAGCAGATCTGCGTCGCCGCGCAGAGCCCCGCCGGCAACATCGAGCAGTCCGCCGCCGACATGCTCCGCGGCTGCGCCCGGCTCACCCCGGGCCCGGCCCGCGACGAGTACCGCGCCTGGCTCGCCGCCCGCACCCTCTCCAGCGCGATCGCCGAACTCCTCGCCGCCGCCCGGGGCGAGGACGCCCTGCTGCGCGGCCTCGCCTTCGAGGCGCTGCGGGTCGTCGGCGCCCCCGCGGAGGCGGAGGTCCGCGCCGCGGTCGCCGAGCCGTCGCTGCGCCCCTACGCGCTGCTCTGGCTCGCCGAGTACGAGGGCACCGACCCGGACGACGCCCCCGAGGTCCTCACCCGCGAGGAGGCGACCTGGCTCTGGGTGGACACCGCCGCGGCCGTCGCCGACCACGGCGAGAGCGAGCTGCTGGTGCGTCACCTGGACTCGGCGGTCCAGGGCACCGTGCCCGCGCTGCTCGACGAGGTCAGGGCCGTCGGCCACCCCCGTACCGTGCAGGTCCTCGTGGCGCTGGCCGCCGCCCACCCCGACCCGGCCCTGGCCAAGGCGGTCCGCCGGGCCGCCTTCCAGGTCCACACCGGAGGGGCCTGACCGGCCGCCGGGCCGCCCCGGATCAGTCCGCCGTGCCGGGGGCGTACGTGCCGAAGCCCCACACGTTGCCCTCGGCGTCCCGGGCCATGTAGTCCCGGGAGCCGTACTCCTGGTCCGTGGGCGGCATCACGATCTCCACGCCGTGCGCCACGGCGCGCGCGTGGTGCTCGTCCACGTCCCGGACCCGGACGTAGACCCCGACCGGGCCGGACCCGGCCATCAGCTTGTCGAACGTGCTGCCCGTGCCGGAGCTGCCGAGCATCACCGTCCCGTTCCCGTGGCTCAGCTCGGCGTGCGCGACCAGGCCGTCCTCGCCCTCGTAGACCGCGGTGGCGGTGAACCCGAAGGCCTCCGTGAGCAGTCTGATCGCCGCCTTCGCGTCCCGGTACCTCAGCGCCGGACAGATGTCGGGTGCCTCGGACATCCCGCTCACTCCCTCTCGTGCCCGCTGAATGTGATCTGGGACACAGTCTCACAGGCGGCACCGACAGCCCGCCGGAAGCCCGCCGGAAGGGCGGGCGGCGGGCTCAGCGGAAGGTGTTGCACCGCGCCATGTCGCCGGTCAGGTAGCCCGTGCGGAACCACTGCTGCCGCTGTTCGGCCGAGCCGTGCGTCCAGCTCTCCGGGGTCACCCGGCCCTGGAAGCGCTCCTGGATCCGGTCGTCCCCCACGGCCGCCGCCGCGTCCAGGCCGTCCCGGATGTCGGCGTCGTCGAGCCGGGTGATCAGTGGCCGGCCGGTGACGTCGTCGGGGGTCCCCGCCGCGTGCCGGGCCCACACGCCCGCGTAGCAGTCGGCCTGGAGCTCGACGCGGACGGCGTTGGAGTCCGCGCCGGTCCGCCCGTCCTGGGAGCGGCTGAGCGTCCCCATCAGGTTCTGGATGTGGTGCCCGTACTCGTGGGCCACCACGTACGCCTGCGCGAAGGGGCCGCCGCTGGAGCCGAACGTGGTCCGCAGCTCCTCGAAGAAGCCCAGGTCCAGGTAGACCTGCCGGTCGCCGGGGCAGTAGAAGGGGCCGACCGCCGAGCTCGCCGCGCCGCAGGCGGTGTTCACCCGCTGGGTGAAGAGCACGGTGGAGGCGGGGGAGTAGGTGCCGCCCCGGCGGGTGTACTCGTCCCGCCAGTAGTCCTGGAGGCTGTTGACCACGGCCACCGTCCGGCAGTCCTGGCGGCTGTTGGCGTCCGCGCCGGTCCGGCAGGCCCGGTTCACCCGCTCCGCCGAGGAGGCGCTGGCCGCGGGCTCCTCCTCGCCGCCGGAGGAGAGGCCCAGCTGGTCGGGGCCGACCCCGAAGAGGATGCCGAGGACCAGGGCGACGAGGCCGATGATCCCGCCGCCGACCGTCGCCTTTCCGCCGGGGACGCGGCTGCCGCGGACGTCCTTCACCTCCGAGGTGTCCAGACGGGCGTCGTCGTCGAACTGCACGGTCCACCTCCGCGTCACCGCGGCGGTCCGACCGCCGCCCTCCGCCGAGTATCGGACGATCACCAGCACTCCGCCCCTTTTGTTCCCTCTGTGGCGCACTGAGACGAAAATCCCGATCCTTCGTCCGTCGTCCGTGTGGCCGAAAACCAGTTGCAGACGCCCGTTAGACTGGCCGCATGGCCGTTCTCCTCTGGGTGCACTAGCGGCGCCGACGCCCCCCACCAGCCGTCTCTTCCGCCGTCTTCCCACCGCCCTGGAGTCTGTCCGTGATCACCGCTTCCGGCATCGAGCTGCGCGCCGGCGCCCGCATCCTCATCGAGAACGCTTCCTTCCGCGTCGCCAAGGGCGACCGCATCGGCCTCGTCGGCCGCAACGGAGCGGGCAAGACCACCCTCACCAAGTGCCTGGCCGGCGAGGGCCAGCCCGCCGCCGGCACCATCACCCGCTCCGGCGAGGTCGGCTACCTCCCGCAGGACCCGCGCACCGGCGACCTCGACGTCCTCGCCCGCGACCGCGTCCTGTCCGCCCGCGGCCTCGACGTCCTGCTCCGCAAGATGCGGCAGAACGAGGAGCGGATCGCGAACGGCTCCGGCGCCACCCGCGAGAAGGCCCTCAAGCAGTACGAGCGCCAGGAGACCGAGTTCCTCACCAAGGGCGGGTACGCCGCCGAGGCCGAGGCGGCCACCATCGCCGCCGCCCTCGGCCTGCCCGACCGCGTCCTCGGCCAGCCGCTGCACACCCTCTCCGGCGGTCAGCGCCGCCGGATCGAGCTGGCCCGGATCCTCTTCTCGGACGCCGACACGCTCCTCCTCGACGAGCCCACGAACCACCTCGACGCCGACTCGATCACCTGGCTCCGCGACTACCTCAAGACCTACCGCGGCGGCTTCATCGTGATCTCCCACGACGTCGACCTGGTCGAGACCGTCGTCAACAAGGTCTTCTACCTGGACGCCAACCGCTCCGTCATCGACGTCTACAACATGGGCTGGAAGCTCTACCAGCAGCAGCGCGAGGCCGACGAGAAGCGCCGCAAGCGCGAGCGCCAGAACGCCGAGAAGAAGGCCGCCGCGCTCAACTCGCAGGCCGACAAGATGCGCGCCAAGGCCACCAAGACCGTCGCCGCGCAGAACATGGCCAAGCGCGCCGAGCGCCTGCTCTCCGGCCTGGAGGCGGTCCGGGTCTCCGACAAGGTCGCCAAGCTGCGCTTCCCGGAGCCCGCGCCCTGCGGCAAGACCCCGCTCACGGCCGAGGGCCTGTCCAAGTCGTACGGCTCGCTGGAGATCTTCACCGACGTCGACCTGGCCATCGACAAGGGCTCCCGGGTCGTCATCCTCGGCCTCAACGGCGCCGGCAAGACCACCCTGCTCCGCCTCCTCGGCGGGGTCGAGCAGCCCGACACCGGCCAGGTCACCCCCGGCCACGGCCTCAAGCTCGGCTACTACGCCCAGGAGCACGAGACCCTGGACCCGGAGCGCACGGTCCTGGAGAACATGCGGTCGGCCGCGCCCGACCTCGACCTGGTCGAGGTCCGCAAGGTGCTCGGCTCCTTCCTCTTCTCCGGCGACGACGTCGACAAGCCGGCCGGCGTGCTCTCCGGCGGCGAGAAGACCCGGCTCGCGCTCGCGACCCTGGTCGTCTCCTCGGCCAACGTGCTCCTGCTCGACGAGCCCACCAACAACCTGGACCCCGCCAGCCGCGAGGAGATCCTCGGCGCGCTGCGCACCTACAAGGGCGCGGTCGTCCTGGTCACCCACGACGAGGGCGCCGTCGAGGCGCTCGACCCGGAGCGGATCATCCTGCTCCCGGACGGCGTCGAGGACCTGTGGGGCCCGGACTACGCGGACCTGGTCGCCCTGGCCTGAGCCCGGGCTGGATCATTCGGCGCATCGCCGGATCCGTCATCTGAGTGAGAAGGTCTCATACCCCCGGCGCGGGCCCCTGCTGAATCCTTCCGGCAGGGCCCGCGTCGTACGTTCGTTCCCCCTGTGTCGCTGACCTGGCGGTTCCTTGATCCATCCGGCTGGACATCGGGTTCCGGCTGCGCGGAATGAGCGCTTCCGATCGTGAGGACGCCGTACTCGTCCGCAAACCCGGCAGGGCGGACCTTGTCGAATGGGTGGCCAGGAGAGCGGGGAGGGGTGATCATGAGAAGTCCAGAGCGCACTTCCCATGAGGAGGCACGGGTGGCCGAGACTCTGAAGAAGGGCAGCCGGGTGACCGGCGCCGCGCGCGACAAGCTCGCGGCAGACCTGAAGAAGAAGTACGACTCCGGTGCGAGCATCCGGGCGCTGGCCGAGGAAACGGGCCGCTCCTACGGATTCGTCCACCGGATGCTCAGTGAATCCGGAGTGACGCTGCGTGGTCGCGGCGGAGCGACGCGAGGCAAGAAGGCGGCCTCGGCCTGACGCCGGGGGCGGCTCGACCGGTCCACCGGGACCCTCCCGGTGGGCACCCGGTCGGTCCTGGGGCGGACCGGGTGGTTACTGTGCAGTCACTTAGCATCGGATGCAGTGCTGCACCGGAACCGGAGGCGCCCCATGACCACGCCCGACGACTCCCAGCTCGTCTTCGACAAGGACGGTGTACGGCTCACCGTCGAGGACGCCGTTGCCACGGTGACCCTGACCAATCCGGCGAAGCGCAACGCCCAGTCTCCCGCTCTGTGGCGGGCGTTGACGGAAGCCGGCCGGTCTCTTCCGGGCAGCGTGCGGATCGTCGTCCTGCGCGGTGAGGGCAAGTCCTTCTCCGCCGGACTCGACCGACAGGCCTTCACGCCCGAGGGCTTCGACGGAGAGCCGTCCTTCCTCGACATGGCGCGGGGTTCCGACGCGGACCTCGACGCGGTCATCGCCGAGTACCAGGAGGCGTTCACCTGGTGGCGCCGCAGCGACCTCGTGTCCATCGCGGCCGTCCAGGGCCACGCCATCGGTGCGGGCTTCCAGCTCGCCCTCGCCTGCGACCTGCGGGTCGTCGCCGAGGACGTGCAGTTCGCGATGCGCGAGACCAGCCTGGGCCTCGTCCCGGACCTGACCGGGACGCACCCGCTCGTCTCCCTCGTGGGCTACGCCCGCGCCCTGGAGATCTGCGCCACCGGCCGCTTCGTCCACGCGGACGAGGCCGAGCGCATCGGCCTGGCCAACATCGCCGTGCCCGCCGCCGAACTCGACGCGGCCGTACGGGACCTCAGCGCGGCCCTGCTCGCCGCGCCGCGCGACGCGGTCGTCGAGACCAAGGCGCTGCTCCAGGGCGCCTCCGGCCGCTCCTACGAGGACCAGCGCGTCGCCGAGCGCGCCGCCCAGGCCCGCCGCCTGCGCGACCTCGCGGGCCTCGGCGACTGACACCGCACCGCCCCGCTAGCGCACCTCCGTGACCAGGACGGTGACCGCGGTGCCCGAGGGGGCCGCCGCGGTCGCCGCCGCGCGCGCCGCCCGGGCCGTCTCCACCGCCGGGCGGTCCGCCGTCACCGCGAACTCCACCCGCACCGCGTCCGCCGCCCGGTGCACCGGCGGCCCCAGCGCGTCCGTCACCGCCGCCACGCCCGGCACCCGCAGCACCGCCAGCGCCACCGGGTCGTCCACCGCCGGCGAGGTCCGGCCCGGCGGCGGGGGGACGTCCCGCGCCGCCGGGGCCTCGTCCAGCAGGTCCGTCACCCGCAGATCGGCCTCCGTCACCGCCAGGCCCAGCCCCGCCGCCGCCGCGAGGAGCACCGCCCGCACCTCCCCGGCCGCCTCGGGGAGCGACCGCCCGGCCGCCGCCACCACCGCGAACTCCGCGTCGATCCGCAGCGGCCCCGCCGGCAGCCCGCCCGGCGGCACCGGGAACGGCCGCTCCGGAGCGGCCTCCGGCTCCGGATCCGCCGCGCCGACCCGTAGCGGGCCCGGCACCACGCCCCGTACCGCCGAGGCCGCCCGCCCCAGCACCTCCCGCGCGGCCCGCTCCGCGAGCCACGCCCCGTCCGCCGCCGTGCCGAGCGGCAGCAGCCTGCCCGGCGCCAGGCGGTCGCGCACCGCCGCCGTCCAACTGTCACCCGTGGTCATTGCCCCAGCCTGCCGTATCCCTGGGGCGAGGTCGGGTAACCGCACTTAATCTGAGCGAAGAACCCCGAAATATCCCAGAAGGGGCTGAATCAGATGACGGACAGTGAACGCAGCGGTGAGACCACCACGGTCACCAAGAAGGGCGTCGGCGCCGCCGCCACCCGCGGCCGGACCACCATCGCCGACGGAGTGGTCGAGAAGATCGCCGGAATGGCCGCACGCGACGTCGTCGGCGTCCACGCCATGGGCAGCGGGCTCTCCCGCACCCTCGGCGCGGTCCGCGACCGCGTCCCCGGCGGAGGCGGCAAGGCCGGTGTCACCCGCGGGGTCAAGGCCGAGGTCGGCGAGGTGCAGACCGCCCTCGACCTGGAGATCGTCGTCGACTACGGCGTCTCCATCGCCGACGTCGCCGGCGCCGTCCGCGAGAACGTGATCGCGGCCGTGGAACGGATGACGGGACTGGAGGTCGTCGAGGTCAACATCGCGGTCAGCGACGTGAAACTGCCCGACGAAGAGGAAGACGAGCCCGAGTCGCGGCTCCAGTGACCGACCGGTGAGGACGACGGGCCCACAGGGCCCGGAAAGGGGTTCAGGATGAGCATGGCCGTGGTCGGCCTACTGGCCGGCATGGGACTCGGCTTCGCCGGGTACTTCGGCGGCTTCGGGGCGTTTCTGCTGGTCGCCGCCCTGGGCGCGATCGGCTTCGTGGTCGGCCGCTTCCTCGACGGCGACCTCGAACCCGGAGATCTGTTCCGCAGCCGCGACCGCGTCGACCGCCGGCGGTGACGGCGGGTGGTCACCGACGTCACGGAACGCCCGCCGGTACGGGAGCGGGGCGCGACCACGATCGCCGACCGGGTGGTCGCCAAGATCTCCGCGCAGGCCGCCCGGGAAGCCCTGGGCGGCGTGCCGGAGGGCGGCCACCCGCCGCACGCCTCGGTCGTCGTCCACCGGGACGCGGCCCGGATCTCGATCAGCCTCGAACTCGGCTACCCGACGGACGTCGGCCGCCGCTGCGGGGCCGTCCGGAGCCGGGTCCGCAGCCGGGTGGAGGGCCTGGTCGGCATGGAGGTCCACGAGGTCGCCGTCCACGTCGAGCGCCTCCACTCCCCGCACACCGCGCCCACCGCCCGGAAGGGGCGCCTGGCATGACGACGACACCCGAACGGCCCAGCGCCGCCCCGGAATCCGACGGCGGCGCCGTCCCGGTCCTCTCCGGGAGCCGGGAGGTCCCCGACCGGGCCCGGCGCTTCTGGTCCGTCCGGCGGATCCCCGCCGCGCTGCTCGCCGCCGTCGTCCTCGGCGGCGCCGGACTGCTGCTGTACGACGTGGCCGCCGTCCGGGCCGACCGGTCGGCCATGAGCTGGCGGCGCGAACTCGCCGACGGGCTCGCGACCCGGCCCCTCGACGACCCCTGGGTCCTCGCGGGCGCCGCCGTCGCCGCCCTGCTCGGCGTCTGGCTCCTGGTCCTGGCGCTCACCCCCGGCCTGCGGGCCGTGCTGCCGATGCGCCGCACCCACCCCGACGTACGGGCCGGGCTCGACCGGGAGGCCGCCGCGCTCGCCCTGCGCGACCGGGCCATGGAGGTCTCCGGCGTGCAGTCCGTGAAGGTCCGGGCCGGCCGCGCCAAGGTCGCCGTCCGGGCCGTCTCCCACTTCCGCCCGCTCGACGACGTCCGCGCCGACGTCGAGTCCGTCCTCACCGACGGCATCGAGGAACTCGGGCTCGCCCGCCCGCCCGCGCTGACCGTCCGGGTGGACCGCCCGTCGAAGAAGGGATGAAGGCACCCGTGAACGCCCCCGTCACCACCGTCCTCCGGCGCGTCAACCGGGTCCTGCTCGGCCTCGCCGGGCTGCTGCTCCTCCTCGTCGGCGGCGCCGTCCTCGCCGCCGCCCTCGACCTGCCCGTCCCCTCCTGGTGGCCCTGGGCCGGCCCCGACGACGTGCTCCTGACCGCCGCCGACCGCCGGCGGTGGCGCGAGGAGAGCTGGTGGTGGCCGGCGGTCATCGCCGCCCTCGGGGTCCTGGTCCTGCTCGCCCTGTGGTGGCTGCTCGCCCAGTTCCGCCGGGGCCGGCTCGCCGAGGTCCTCGTCGACACCGGCGACGGCGACGCCGCCGTGCTGCGCGGCCGGGCCCTGGCGGGCGTCCTGGAGGCCGACGCCGCCGCCCAGGAGGGCGTCGCCCAGGCCCGCGTCGCCCTCACCGGCCGCCGCACCGCCCCCCGCACCCGCGTCGCGCTCCTCCTGGAGCCGTACGCCTCCCCGGGCGAGACCCTGGCCCGCCTCGGCGGCGAGGCCCTGACCCGGGCCCGGACCTCCGCGGGCCTGGCCGCCCTGCCCACCGAGGCCCGCCTGCGGGCGGTCAAGCACCGGGCCCGCCGGGTGAACTGAGCCCGGACCGCGGCCCCGTCAGAAGCCGTGGCGGGCGCCGCCGTCCACCGGCAGCATCAGCCCCGTCAGGTACGAGGCGGCGGGGGAGAGGACGAAGGCGGCCGTGCGGCCGAACTCCTCCGGGGTGCCGTAGCGGCGCAGCGGGATCTTCGCCTCGTTGGCCGCGCGGGCGGCCTCCGCGTCGCCGGAGAGGGCGTCGAGCTGCCGGACCCGGTCCGTGTCGATCCGGCTCGGCAGCAGGCCGACCACCCGGATCCCGCGCGGGCCCAGGTCGTCGGCGAGGGACTTGGCGAAGCCGGCGAGTCCCGGGCGCAGCCCGTTCGAGATCGTCAGGCCCGCGATCGGCTCGTGCACCGACCCCGACAGGACGAAGCCGATCACCCCGCCCTCGCCCAGCGTCTCGGCCGCCGCCCGGGCGAGCCGGACCGCGCCGAGGAAGACGGTGCCGAAGGCCGCCGTCCACTCCTCGTCGGTGTTGTCCGCGGCGAAGCCCGGCGGCGGGCCGCCGACGCTGATCAAAATGCCGTCGAAGCCCCCGAACCGGGCGCGGGCCTCCGCGATCAGCCGGGCCGGCGTCTCCGGGTCGTCGTTGTCGGCGGCGAGGCCCGCCGCCCCCTCGCCGAGCGCGGCGGCCGCCTCGGCGACGGTCGCCTCCTCGCGCCCGGTGATCAGCACCCGGGCGCCCTCGGCGAGCAGGGCCTCCGCGGAGGCCCTGCCGAGCCCCCGGGTCGCGCCGGTGACGACGTACACGCGGTCCTTCAGTCCAAGATCCATGGGCCTATCCTGCCGCCTCGTCCCCGGCCAGGGCGAGAGCCGTGCCCACCAGGCCGATGTGGCTGAAGGCCTGAGGGAAGTTGCCGAGCTGGCGGCCCGTCGCCGGGTCGTACTCCTCCGCGAGCAGCCCCACGTCGTTGGTCAGCTCCACGAGCCGTTCGAACAGCTCCCGGGCCTCCGCCTCCCGCCCGGTCGTCCGCAGCGCGTCCGCGAGCCAGAAGGAACAGACGAGGAAGGTGCCCTCCCGGCCGGGCAGCCCGTCGACCGCGCCCGAGTCGGGGCTGTAGCGCCGCAGGAAGCCCTCGTGGGTCAGCTCCGCCCGCACCGCGTCGACCGTCCCCACCACCCGGGGGTCGTCCGGCGGCAGGAAACCCACCCGGGGGATGAGCAGGGTGGCGGCGTCGAGCTCCCGCGAGCCGTACGACTGGGTGAAGGTGTTCCGCACGGGGTCGTACGCCTTGGCGCACACGTCCGCGTGGATCTCGTCGCGCAGCGCCCGCCAGCGGTCCGGCTCCCCGGGCAGCGAGGGATCGTCCTCCAGGGTGCGCACCGCCCGGTCGGCCGCCACCCACGCCATCACCTTGGAGTGGGTGAAGTGCCGGCGCGGACCGCGCACCTCCCACAGCCCCTCGTCGGGGTCGCGCCAGTGCGACTCCAGGAAGCCGAGCAGGCTCAGCTGGAGGTTCCAGGCGTGCCGCTCGGCCGGGATGCCCGCCGCGCGCGCGAGGTACAGGGTGTCCATGACCTCCCCGTACACGTCGAGCTGGAACTGCTCCACCGCCGCGTTCCCGATCCGTACGGGGAGCGAGTCGGCGTAGCCGCGCAGCCAGGGCAGCGAGGTCTCGGGGAGCCGCCGCTCGCCGGCCGGTCCGTACATGATCTGGAGGTCGGCGGGGTCACCGGCGACCGAGCGGAGCAGCCAGTCGCGCCAGGCGGCGGCCTCCTCGGCGTATCCGGCGGCGAGCAGCGCGCCCAGGGTGAGGGAGGAGTCCCGCAGCCAGCAGGCCCGGTAGTCCCAGTTCCGCACGCCGCCGATCTCCTCCGGCAGGGAGGTGGTGGGGGCGGCGACGATCCCGCCGGTGGGGGCGTAGGTGAGCGCCTTGAGGGTGATGAGGGAGCGGACCACGGCCGCCCGGTACGGCCCCCGGTAGGCGCAGCGGCCGACCCACTCCCGCCAGTCGGCGAGCGAGTGCTCCAGCGCCTCGTGGGGGTCGACGAGCGCGGGCCGCCGCTCGTGGGAGGGGTGCCAGGTGAGGACGAACGCGACCCGCTCCCCGGCGGCCACGGTGAAGGCGGAACAGGTGGCGTACTGCTGGCCCCAGGTCTTCACGGGCGGCTCGCTGCGCAGCCAGACGGCGTCGGGCCCGGCGACGGCGACCCGGTGCCCCTCGGACCGCCGCACCCACGGCACGATCGAGCCGTAGTCGAAGCGGAGGCGGAGCACGGAGTTCATCTCGACGCGGCCGCTGAGCCCCTCGACGATCCGGACGACGTCCGGGGCGCGGTCCCGCTGGGGCATGAAGTCGGTGACCTTGACCGTGCCGGTGCGGGTCTCCCAGTACGTCTCCAGGACCAGGGAGTCCTCGGCGTAGCGGCGGGAGGTGCAGGCGGTGGCGCCCGTGGGGGCGATCCGCCAGTGACCGTTGTCCTCGTCGCCGAGGAGGGCGGCGAAGCAGGCGGCGGAGTCGAAGCGGGGCAGGCACAGCCAGTCGATCGAACCGTCGCGGCCGACGAGCGCGGCGGTCTGGAGATCACCGATCAGGGCGTAGTCGTCGATGCGTCGGGTCACGCTCTGGGCTGTTCCCGGAAGCGGCCGCGGTCAATCAGCGCGGGCCGGGCGGGGACCGCCGGGGGCTCGGCGGGACGGAGCGGCGGGCCGGCGGGGGAGGCGTGGCGGGGGCGGCGGGGATCAGCGCGGCGGGACCGGCGGGGGCCGGCGGGGATCAGCGCGGCGAGGCGGCCTCCACCGCGGCGCCGTCCGCCGGCTCCGACGGCGGTTCCCCCGGCGCCTCCTCCCCGTGCGCGGCGGCCGCCTCGCGGTCCCGCTTCTCGCGCCGGACGAGGACGCACCAGCCGACCGGCACGCCGGCGGCGAAGAGCCACCACTGGACCGCGTACGCCATGTGGGCGCCGATCGAGTCGTGATCGGGCTCGGGGATCTGCTCGGGGGAGCCGCCGGGCGCCGCGGGCGCGGTCTGCTCGATGTAGCCGCCCAGCACCTCGCGGCCGGTCAGCTCCGCCTGCTGGGCGCTGCTGATGAGCATCACCTGGCGGTCCGGCAGGCCCTTGAGGTCCTTGATGCCGCTGGCGCCGGTGGTCTCGTCGGCCTTGAGCCGGCCGGTGACGGTGACCTCGCCCTTCGGGGCGGCCGGGACGTCGGGGTAGTCGCGCTGGTTCGCGGCGGCGGGCACCCAGCCCCGGTTCACCAGGACGATCCGGCCGTCCTTCAGGACCAGCGGGGTGAGCACGTGCGCGCCGACCCGGTCGTCGGAGGAGGTGCGGCGGCGGACGACCACCTCGTGGGCGGTGTCGAAGGTGCCGGTGGCGGTGACCTGGCGCCAGTGGTCGGCGCGCGGGACGGTGTGGCCGGGGGAGGTGAGCTCCTCGACCGGGACCGGCCGGGCCTTCAGGTTGTCCTCGATCAGGGTGTTCTGGGCCACCCGGCGTTCGTGCCGGTGGAACTGCCAGAAGCCCAGCTCGATCATCACGGGGATGAGGACGAGGGCGACGAGGGTGAGGATCACCCACTGCCGGGACAACAGGAAGCGGTACACCCCACGACCGTACCGTCAGGCGCGTGGGGCGACCGCACAGGGGTCGGGTGACCGGTGCCACCCGTCCAGGATCGTTTCCTCACAAGCGACCGGAAGGCTCACACCCGGTCGACGATGCCCGCCTTCCCTTCCGCGCGGGCGCAGTGGGCGCCGCAGTACCACTTCCCGTCGGCCTCGACGCCCTGCCCGATGACCTGGACCCGGCAGTGCTCGCAGATGGGCGCCATGCGGTGGATGGCGCAGGCGAAGCAGTCGAAGACGTGCACCGCGCCCTGCGCGTGCACCTCGAACGACATGCCGTAATCGTTTCCGCAGACCTCACAACGTGCCATGCGCCACAGGGTGGGGCCCCGGGCCCGCGCGCGCCGCGCGGCACGCCCGCCGGGGGCGGGGGTGTCACCCGTCTGCCGGGGCCACGTCGCGCAGCAGGTGGGCGTAGGCCGCCTCGTCGACGATCGGGGTGCCGAAGGTCTTCGCCTTGGCCGTCTTGGAGGTGCCGGCGTCCGGGTCGTTGGTCACGAGGAGGCTGGTCAGCCGGGAGACGGAGGTGGCGACGTGCAGCCCGGCCTCCACCGTGCGGTCCTCCAGGAGCTCGCGGTCGACGGAGGTGTCGCCGGAGAAGGCCACCCGCATGCCCTGCTTGAGCGGCTTGTCGGTCTCGTACCGGCCGGGGTTGGGGTACGGGCAGGCCGGCCGCTTCCGGGAGGGGCGCCAGCCGCCCGCCCGGTACGCGGACTGCTGCCCGGGCGGGCCGGAGGGCGCCGACGCCCACTCGGTCAGCGGGCGGCACTCCAGGAGCGGCAGCCGGACGTTCCGCTCGGCGGCCGCGTGCAGGCTGGGGCGGAAGGCCTCGGCGAGCACCCGGGCGTCGTCGAGGGCGTCGTGCGCGCGCCGCTGCACCACGCCGAAGTGGGCGGCCAGCGACTCCAGCTTGTGGTTGGGCAGCGGCAGCGCCAGCTCCTTGGAGAGCGCGATGGTGCACAGCCGCTGCCGCACGGGCGCGGTCCGCTCGGCGCGCGCGTACTCCCGGGCGATCATCTGCCAGTCGAACATCGCGTTGTGCGCGACGAGGACCCGGCCGTCGAGGCGGGCCGAGAACTCCTCGGCGATCTGCGCGAAGAGCGGCGCCCCGTCGAGGACGTCGCTGGTGAGGCCGTGGATCCAGACCGGGCCGGGGTCCCGCTCCGGGTTCACCAGCGTGTACCAGTGGTCCTCCACCTCGCCCCGGGCGTCGAGCCGGTAGACGGCGGCGGACACGATCCGGTCGTCGCGGGCGAGGCCGGTGGTCTCCACGTCGACGACCGCGTACCCCTGCGGGTAGGCGGTCGGCCAGGTCGCTGCTGTCGTGCGGTCGTCGAGCATGGTCATTGAGAATACGTCCCACGACCGACAGCGCCGCCCCCCGTGTCCCCTATTCCCGCTATGTCCCCCTCGGCGGGGGGCGGGTCCCGCCCGGGAGCCCCTCCACCGACGCGGCGAAGAGCCGCTCCGGGGTCACGGGGCCACGGGGCGGCGAGCGCGCGGGCGTCGCGCGGATCCTCCCGGGCGACGCCGACGAGGCCGTCCGCGAGACCCGCCGCACCCGCCCGGCCGGCTCCCTCCTGGACGCGGCGGGGTGTGACCGGCGGGAGCCCGCCCGGGGCCGTCTTGTCGGAAGCCGCCAAAGGCTGCTGACAACTCGTCTCGCATACTTGTTGGTAACAACGTCTAGCCGCGCGCCGAGGGCGAGCCCTACCGTCGACGGCATGCCCAACCTGCCCGATGTCGTGCTCTGGTCCATACCGGCGTTCGTGCTGCTCACCGTGGTGGAGGTGGTGAGCGTCCGGCTGCGCCCCGACGAGGAGGCCGCCGGGTACGAGGCGAAGGACGCCGCCACCAGCATCGGGATGGGGCTCGGCAGCCTCGCCTTCGACGCCCTGTGGAAGATCCCGATCGTCGCGATCTACACCGCCGTCCACGAGCTGACGCCGCTGCGGGTGCCCGTCCTGTGGTGGACGGTCCCGCTGATGCTGCTCGCCCAGGACTTCTTCTACTACTGGCAGCACCGCGGCCACCACGTCATCCGCGTCCTGTGGGCCTGCCACGTCGTCCACCACAGCAGCCGCAAGTTCAACCTCACCACCGCCCTGCGGCAGCCCTGGACCAGCGTCACCGGCTGGCCGTTCTACCTGCCGCTGATCGCCCTCGGCGTGCACCCGGCCGCCGTCGCCTTCTGCTACTCGGTCAACCTCGTCTACCAGTTCTGGATCCACACCGAGCGCGTCGGCACGCTCCCCCGGCCCGTCGAGTACCTCTTCAACACCCCCTCCCACCACCGCGTCCACCACGCCTCCCAGGGCGGCTACCTGGACCGCAACTTCGGCGGCATCCTCATCGTCTGGGACCGGATGTTCGGCTCCTGGGTCGGCGAGACCGAGCGCCCCGTCTACGGCCTCACCAAGAACATCGAGACGTACAACCCGCTCCGCGTCGCCACCCACGAGTACGCCGCCATCGCCCGCGACCTCCGCGCCGCCCGGAGCTGGCGCGAGCGCGCCGGCCGCCTCTTCCGCGGCCCCGGGTGGCAGCCCGCGCCCCACCCCGCCCCGCACCGCGACCGCACCGCCCCGGAGCCCGCCGCGTGACCGCCCTCTCCCGGACCCTGCTCGGCGCCTTCCTCCTCGCCGCCGCCGTCGACCTCGGCTCCCTCCTCGCCGGCGCCGACACCGGCCACCTGGTCGCCAAACCGCTCCTGATGCCGCTGCTCGCCGCGTACGCCGCCACCCGCGGCGCCCCCAAGCTCCTCCTCGCCGCGCTGGCGTTCGGCTGGGGCGGCGACGTCTTCCTGCTCTCCGACGCCGACGCGGCCTTCCTCGTCGGCATGGGCTCCTTCGCCCTCGGCCACGTCTGCTACCTGGTGCTGTTCGGCAAGCGGCGCACCTCCCCGGCCCTCGGCGCGGCCTACGCCCTCGCCCTGGGCGGGACCCTCGTCGCCCTCTGGCCCGACCTCCCCGCCGACCTGCGGGTCCCCGTCGCCGGCTACTCCCTGCTGCTCACCGCGATGGCCTGGCGCGCCGGCGCCCTCGGCGTCCTCGCCGGCACCGGCGGCGCCCTCTTCCTGCTCTCCGACACCCTCATCGCCACCGGCGTCGCCGACTGGCCCCAGCTGCCGGTCCCCGACTTCTGGGTCATGCTGACCTACATCGCCGCCCAGTACCTGCTGACCGCGGGCGCCCTCCAGGCGATGTACGGTGAACGTCGTACAAATAACTGACCCGGACGAGGAACCATGCGCGCCACCACCATCCACGCCCCCTTCGACATGCGCGTGGAGGAGGTGCCCGACCCGGCCGTACAGGACCCCACGGACGTCGTCGTCCGGGTCCTGCGCGCCTGCGTCTGCGGCAGCGACCTGTGGGCCTACCGCGGCGAGGCCGCCCGGCAGCCCGGCCAGCGCATCGGCCACGAGTTCCTCGGCGTCGTCGAGGCCGCCGGCCCCGAGGTCCGCGGCTTCCGGACCGGCGACCTCGTCGTCGCCCCCTTCGTCTGGTCCGACGGCACCTGCGACTACTGCGCCGAGGGCCTCCAGACCTCCTGCCCCCGCGGCGGCTTCTGGGGCTCCGTCGGCTCCGACGGCGGCCAGGGCGAGGCCGTCCGCGTCCCCTTCGCCGACGGCACCCTCGTCAAGCTCCCCGCCGACGCCGCCTCCGACGACCGGCTCCTCACCGCCCTGCTCGCCCTCTCCGACGTCCTGGGCACCGGCCACCACGCCGCCCTCGGCGCCGGCGTCCGCCCCGGCTCCACCGTCGCCGTCGTCGGCGACGGCGCCGTCGGCCTCTGCAGCGTCCTCGCCGCCAAGCGGCTCGGCGCCGAGCGGATCATCGCGCTCGGCCGCCACACCGCCCGCACCGACCTCGCCCGCGCCTTCGGCGCCACCGACGTCGTCGCCGAGCGCGGCGAGGCCGCCGAGGCCGCCGTCCGCGAACTCACCGGCGGCCAGGGCGCCCACGGCGTCATCGAGGCCGTCGGCACCGAGCAGTCCATGCGCACCGCCGTGAACATCACCCGCGACGGCGGCTCCGTCGGCTACGTCGGCGTCCCCCACGGCTCCGGCACCGGCCTCGACCTCTCCGTCATGTTCGACCGGAACATCGCCCTGCGCGGCGGCGTCGCCCCCGTCCGCGCCTACATCCCCGAGCTGCTCCCCGACGTCCTCGACGGCCGCGTCGACCCCTCCCCGGTCTTCGACCTCACCGTGGGCCTCGACGGCGTCCCCGGCGGCTACAAGGCCATGGACGAGCGCACCGCCCTGAAGGTCCTCGTCAAGCCGTGACCCAGGCGGGGGCGTCCCCGCCGGGCAGCCCCGGCGGGCGCGACCAGCCCGCCGGGCCGCCCTCGTACGCCACCGGCGACACCGCGTGCCGCAACCGCCCCAGCGGCCCCGCCGACTCCACCAGGTACCGCGCGGGGTCGTACCGCGGCAGCCCGTGCGCCAGCCAGTGCCCCGTCTGCGCCAGCGCCAGCCGGACCAGGCGGCCGCCGCCCTCCCGCTCCCGCTCCGTCAGCGACCGCAGCACCGCCGCCGCCAGCAGGTACCCCGTCCCGTGGTCGAGCGCCTGCGCCGGCAGCGCCCCCGGCTCCTCCGCCGACCCCTCCACGACCGCGATCCCGGTGGCCGCCTGCACCAGGCTGTCGAAGCCCCGCCGGCCGCCCCACGGCCCGTAGTCGCCCCACGCCGACAGCCGGGCCGTCACCAGCCCCGGCCGCTCCAGGCCGTACCGCTCCAGCGCCCCCGGCCGGTACCCGGTCACCAGCACGTCCGCCGCGTCCAGCAGCTCGTCGAAGGTCCGCCGGTCCGACCGCCGGTCCAGGTCCAGGACCGCCGTCCGCTTCCCGACGTCCGCGTCCGCGTGCTGGTCCGGCAGCTCCGGGTTCCCCGGCGGGTCGATCCGCAGCACGTCCGCGCCGAGCAGCGCCAGCGTCCGGGTCGCCACCGGCCCCGCGATCACCCGGGTCAGGTCCAGGACCCGCGGCGGACCCGGACGGCGCCGCGGCGGGGCCTCGTCGACCCGCTCCCGGCTCAGCACCGGCCGCGCCGCCACCCGGCGGCCCTGCTCGTGGCCGGCCCACTCCCCGGGCGTCCGCAGCGCCACCGCGAGGCCCCCGGAGCCGTACACCGCCGTCTCCACGTCGACCGCCCGCCGCCCGCCGATCGCCTCCGCCACCGCCTCCACCGAGTCGGCCGCGCCCAGCGCCGCGAGCAACGCGGCCTTGTGGTGCGGGTAGTTGGCGTGCGTACGGACCCAGCCGTCGGCCGCCCGCCAGAACCGCGACAGCGGCGCGAAGCTCACCGGCGCCCGCCCGTCGACCCGCAGGTGACGCTCGCTCACGAAGGCGGTGGCCACCGCCCCGTCGTCCACCCGCACGGGCCCCGCCACGCGCGCGTGCTCCACGGCCGCGAGCCCGCAGACCGCGACCGCCGCCCGCGCCAGGTCCATCACCGGCAGCCGGGCCGGCAGCAGCCCCGACACCCCGCCGAACTCCACCCGGTCGACCAGGGCGGGATCGCCGCCCAGGACCGACCACAGCGCTTCCGTACCGCTCCGCACCGTGCTCTCCATGCCCGCACTATGGCACCCGGTGCCATCCCGGAGACGCGAAGGGCCCCGGTGCGGCCGACCGCACCGGGGCCCGACGTCAGGACGTCAGTGCGTGCGGACCGCGTCCAGCGCGTCCACCAGACCGGCCCCGTAGAAGCCGTTCTTCTCCCTGCCGCCCTCGCAGACGGCGTCGACGGTGCCGTTGCCGTCGATGTCGTACGGGTCGGTGCAGGAGCGCTCGTCGGCCTGCGCGTACAGCAGCGCCTTCAGCGCGGCCGGGCTCGCCTTCGGGTGCGCCGACTTCAGCAGCGCGAGCACACCGGAGGCGTGCGGCGCCGCCATCGACGTACCGGCCTTGTAGGCGTAGCCGCCGTTGACCGAGGTCGACCAGACGCGGCCGTTGACCGCCGGGGCGTCCGGGGTCTGGAACTCGGTGCGGTCACCGCCGGGGGCGGCGACGTCGACCACGCCGAGACCGTAGTTGGAGTAGGACGCCTTCAGGTCCTTCGCGCCGGTCGCGGAGACCGTCACGACGCCCGGCAGCTGCGCCGGGAAGTCGAGGCACACGCTCGGGTCGATGACCCGGTCGCCCGGAGTGCCGTCGTTCGGGCTGGAGTTGTCCAGGATCTCGTCGGCGGCGAGGTCGAACTTGGAGTTGCCGGCCGAGGCCACGTTGACCGCGCCCTTCTTCTCCGCGTACCGGGACGCCCGGGTCACCGCCTCGACGAGGGCCTTCTGGTCCTCGTCCGTCGTGCAGGCGAACTTCCACGGGTCGGTGTAGTAGCTGTTGTTCGTGATGTCGACGCCGTGCTCGGCCGCCCACACGAAGCCGCAGACCACGGCCTCGGTGTAGAAGTAGCCGTCCGGGGTCGACACCTTGATGCCGGAGACCTTGACGCCCGGGGCGACCCCGGTGATGCCCACGCCGTTCTTGGCGGCGGCGACGGTGCCGGCGACGTGCGTGCCGTGGTCGCTCTCGCCCGGCATCGGACGCCACGAGCCCGGGGTGGTGTCCGGCTTGCCGGAGACGCAGTTGGCGGACGCGGCGGCGTCGAAGTTCGGAGCCAGGTCCGGGTGGGTGTCGTCGACGCCCGTGTCGATGACGCCGACGGTGACCTCGCTGCTGCCGAGGGTCTTCTCGTGCGCCTTGTCGGCCTTGATCGACCGGAGGTCCCACTGGAGGGGCTCCATCGGATCCTGACCGGCCGTGGCGGCGGCCGCGGCGGCCTCGATCAGGCCCGGGGCCGGCGTCTGCCCGCCCTCGTCGACGGAGTCGTCGAACTGGACGGAGAGCGGAGCGGTCCGGGTCGCACCGGCCGAGACCACACCGCGCACCATCCGCATCTGCCGGGCGAACGCCGGGTTCCGCGAGTGGACGACGATCACGCCTATCCGGTCGTAGGCGATGACGATCTCGCCGCCGGCGGCGGCTATCGCCCTCTTCACCGAGGCGGCGGTCCAGTGGCCCCCCTCGACGTTGACGACGTACGAGAGCTTCTCCCCGTTCGTCGCGACGGCGGCGGCCGCCGGGGCGACGCCCGGCTCCGCGGCGGAGGCGGCGCCGGAGGGAAGCAGGCCGAGCGAGGCGGTGAGCGCGAGACCAGCGGGCAGAGCGAGTACTCGGCCGCGCCTCGATCCCAGATGAGCCATGGGTTCTCCACATCATCCGTCTGTACTGACCGGTCGCGGGGTTGTGACTGGTCAGGTGCATGACGGCCGAAACTATCGCTGGTCTTCCCCGCTCATCAATGCGCTGAGAGGACTTCATGAAGATTCCGCCGAAGAATTTCCCCCCGCTGAACCACTTCGCATCCGGCTCCGTGCCGTTGAGCAGGGGAGGGGCTCCGGCCGGAGCCCCCCGTTCCCGCCCCCAGGTGAGGCCCCCTTGACCATGCCGTCCGTCCCCGCGTCACGAGGAGAGTCCGTGGCTACCGAAGCACCGCCGCCGCCGAGAAAGGGCACCGGGACCGCCCCCGCCCCCACCACGGAGCAGTTCGTCGAGGTCCAGCGCAGCGAGGAGTTCGGCGAACTCCGCCGCACCTACCGCTCCTTCGCCTTCCCCCTGACGATCGCCTTCATCACCTGGTACCTGCTCTACGTCCTGCTCTCCAACTACGCCGGCGGCTTCATGGGCATCCGCCTGTTCGGCAACATCAACGTGGCCCTCGTCCTGGGCCTCGGCCAGTTCGCCACCACCTTCCTCATCGCCTGGCTCTACTCCCGCCACGCCGCCCTCCGCCTCGACCCCAAGGGCGAGGCCATCAAGGCCCGTATGGAGGGCGACGCATGAGCACCCTCGCCACCCCCGCCCTGCTCGCCGCCGACAGCGCCACCACCGAGCACCGGCCGCTGATCATCGCCCTCTTCGGCGCCTTCGTGATCGCCACCCTGGCCATCACCGTCTGGGCCGGCCGGCAGACCCGCAGCGCCGCCGACTTCTACGCCGGCGGCGGCCAGTTCACCGGCTTCCAGAACGGCCTCGCGATCTCCGGCGACTACATGTCCGCCGCGTCCTTCCTCGGCATCTCCGGAGCCATCGCCCTCTACGGCTACGACGGCTTCCTCTACTCCATCGGCTTCCTCGTCGCCTGGCTCGTCGCCCTGCTCCTCGTCGCCGAACCGCTGCGCAACTCCGGCCGCTTCACCATGGGCGACGTCCTCGCCTACCGGATGCGCCAGCGCCCGGTCCGCACCGCCGCCGGCACCTCCACCATCGTCGTCTCGATCTTCTACCTGCTCGCCCAGATGGCCGGCGCCGGCGTCCTCGTCTCGCTGCTCCTCGGCATCACCAGCGACGGCGGCAAGATCGCGATCGTCGCCCTGGTCGGCGTCCTGATGATCGTCTACGTGACGATCGGCGGCATGAAGGGCACCACCTGGGTGCAGATGGTGAAGGCGGTGCTCCTCATCGCGGGCACCCTCCTCATCACCTTCCTCATCCTGCTGAAGTTCGACTTCAACCTCTCCGACCTGCTCGGCGCCGCCGCCACCAACAGCGGCAAGGGCGACGCCTTCCTGGAGCCCGGCCTCAAGTACGGCGTCACCGAGATCTCGAAGCTCGACTTCCTCTCCCTCGGCATCGCCCTCGTCCTCGGCACCGCCGGCCTGCCGCACATCCTGATCCGCTTCTACACGGTGCCGACCGCCAAGGCCGCCCGGAAGTCGGTCAACTGGGCCATCGGCATCATCGGCGCCTTCTACCTGATGACGATCGTCCTCGGCTTCGGCGCCGCCGCCCTGCTGAGCCCCGAGACCATCACCTCCTCCAACAAGGCCGGCAACACCGCGGCCCCGCTCACCGCCCTGGAGGTCGGCGGCGGCGCCGACTCCACCGCCGGCGCCATCCTCCTCGCCGTCATCTCGGCCGTCGCCTTCGCCACCATCCTGGCCGTCGTCGCCGGACTGACCCTCGCCTCCTCCTCGTCCTTCGCGCACGACATCTACGCCAACGTGATCAAGCGCGGCCAGGCCACCGAGAAGCAGGAGATGCGGGCCGCCCGCTGGTCCACCGTCTTCATCGGCATCGTCTCCATCGCGCTCGGCGCCCTCGCCCGCGACCTCAACGTCGCCGGCCTGGTCGCCCTCGCCTTCGCGGTCGCCGCCTCCGCCAACCTGCCGACGATCCTCTACTCGCTCTTCTGGAAGCGGTTCACCACCCAGGGCGCGCTCTGGTCGATCTACGGCGGCCTGATCTCCTCCGTCGTCCTCGTCCTCTTCTCCCCGGTCGTCTCCGGCGGCCCGGCCTCGATGTTCAAGGGCGTCGACTTCCACTGGTTCCCGCTGGAGAACCCGGGCCTGGTCTCCATCCCGCTCGGCTTCCTCCTCGGCTGGCTCGGCTCCCTCCTCTCCAAGGAGGAGCCGGACGCGGGCAAGTACGCCGAACTGGAGGTCAAGTCCCTCACCGGCGTCGGCACCGCGGCCGCCGTCGAGCACTGACCGGGAGCCACCGGTCGTACGCACCCCGGCCGCGTCGTAGAGTTCTACGACGCGGCCGGGCCCGTCCTCGTGACAATCGGCCCCTGCCCGATGTCCGCGCGGTCACGTAGGCTCACGAAGAGAAGCGAACCTCGAGAAGGGGAGGGGAACCGTGCTCCTCGACACGTACGGCCGAGTCGCCACCGACCTGCGCGTTTCCCTCACGGACCGGTGCAACCTGCGCTGCACCTACTGCATGCCCGAAGAGGGCCTGCAGTGGCTCGCCAAGCCCGACCTCCTCACCGACGACGAGATCGTCCGGCTCATCCGGATCGCCGTCACGGACCTCGGCGTCACCGAGGTCCGCTTCACAGGCGGCGAGCCGCTGCTCCGCCCCGGCCTCGTCGGGATCGTCGAGCGCTGCGCCGCCCTGGAGCCCCGCCCCAAGATGTCCCTGACGACCAACGGCATCGGGCTCAAGCGCACCGCCGCCGCCCTCAAGGCCGCCGGCCTCGACCGGGTCAACGTCTCCCTGGACACCCTGCGCCCCGAGGTCTTCAAGACCCTCACCCGCCGCGACCGCCACCACGACGTCCTCGACGGCATGGCCGCCGCCCGCGAGGCCGGCCTCACCCCGGTGAAGGTCAACGCGGTCCTGATGCCGGGACTCAACGAGGACGAGGCCCCCGACCTCCTCGCCTGGGCGATGGAGCAGGAGTACGAGCTCCGCTTCATCGAGCAGATGCCGCTCGACGCCCAGCACGGCTGGAAGCGCGACGGCATGATCACCGCCGGCGACATCCTGGAGTCCCTCCGCACCCGCTTCACCCTCACCCCCGAGGGCGCCGAGGAGCGCGGCTCCGCCCCGGCCGAGCGCTGGGTCGTCGACGGCGGACCGCACACGGTCGGCGTCATCGCCTCCGTCACCCGCCCGTTCTGCCGGGCCTGCGACCGCACCCGGCTCACCGCCGACGGCCAGATCCGCACCTGCCTCTTCGCCACCGAGGAGACCGACCTGCGGGCCGCGCTCCGCTCGGACGCCCCCGACGCGGACGTCGCGGAGCTGTGGAAGAAGGCGATGTGGGGGAAGAAGGCCGGCTCGGGCCTGGACGACCCGAGCTTCCTCCAGCCGGACCGCCCGATGTCAGCGATCGGCGGCTGACTCCCCGGCTCCGTTCCCGTTCCCGTTCCCGTCCTCGTCCCACTCCGCGAACGGGACGACGTCCTTCAGGAAACCCCGCACGCCCAGGAACTGGGAGAGGTGCTCGCGGTGCTCCTCGCAGGCGAGCCAGGTCTTGCGCCGCTCCGGCGCGTGCACCTTGGGGTTGTTCCAGGCGAGCACCCAGACGGCGTCGGCCCGGCAGCCCTTGGCGGAACAGATCGGCTTCTCTTCGCTCACTGGACCATTGATCACACGATCATTGTCCAGCAAGGGCGATGCCGAGCAGCCACGGGGGGAGCTGCCCGGCATCGGTCCGTCGCTCCGACGGGGGATGCGGAGCGCGTACGCAGTATGTCACGGCACACCGGGTACGGTGCACCGGAACTTCATGATTGATCTGAGCTTTTCTTGAGGTTCCCGGCAGCCTTCCCGCCACGTTCCGTGACCGGGGTACGAGGGGCCGGTTCACGCGTGCCCGTACGGCCGTTCCGGTCCGGGTTCCGCTCCGCCCTCGCCCGCGCCGAGCGCCGGCCGCACCGGCGCCGGCAGGTACGCCGACGGGAGCGACGGGGCGGTCTCCCGCCCCGCGTTCGCGATCACCACGGCGATGTACGGCAGCAGCACCCCGAGCGCCAGGGCCACGACCGCCACGTGCCGCTCCACGTTCCACAGCACCGCCGCCGCGATCACCGAGAGCGTCCGGACCGACATGGAGATGACGTACCGCCGCTGCCTGCCCCGGACGTCGTCCGCGAGCCCCTGCCGGGCCCCGGTGATCCGGAAGACCTCGGGACCGCCTCGCTTCCGCATCGTGTTCCACCACCCGCCGCTCGCGCCGGACCCTCCCCGGCCCGGTCCTCGTACCACCGTACGCCCACCGCTCCGGGCCCACGAGGCCGGGGCACGTACGGACGCGCCCGACATGCGTCGTACGGCCGAGAGGCCGAGACTGGGGCCACATGCGCACGAGGAGGCGGATATGAGTTGGTTGTGGGCGATCATCGTCGGTTTCGTCCTGGGCCTGATCGCGAAGGCGATCCTGCCGGGCAAGCAGCAGATCCCACTCTGGCTGACGACGGTCTTCGGCATCCTGGGCAGCGTCCTGGGCAACGCGGTCGCCACCTGGATCGGCGTCAACGACACCAAGGGCATCGACTGGACCCGACACCTGCTCCAGCTCATCGGCGCCGTGGCCGTGGTCGGCGTCGGCGACATGGTCTGGGCCTCGATCAAGGGCAACAGACGGCGCGCCTGACGAGGACCGAGAGCCGGGAGGCCCGGTACGGCTGACCGCCGTACCGGGCCTCCCGGTGTGAACGCGCCGTGACGGCGCTCAGCCGGCGTACTCGATCGCCGCCAGGTTCTTCTTGCCGCGCCGCAGCACCAGCCACCGCCCGTGCAGCAGCTCGTCGGCCCCGACCACGGCGTCCTCGGCCGTCACCTTCGCGTTGTTCACGTAGGCGCCGCCCTCCTTCACCGTGCGCCGCGCCGCCGACTTGCTCGCCACCAGACCGACCTCGGCGAACAGGTCCACGACCTGGCCCAGCTCGGTCACCCGCGCGTGCGGCAGCTCGGAGAGCGCCGCGGCCAGCGTCTTCTCGTCCAGCTCGGCCAGGTCGCCCTGACCGAAGAGGGCCTTGGACGCCTCGATGACCGCCCGGCACTGCTCCTCGCCGTGCACCAGCGTGGTGAGCTCCTCGGCCAGCGCCCGCTGCGCGGCCCGCGCCTGCGGCCGCTCGGCGGTCTGCGCCTCCAGCTCCTCCAGCTCCTCGCGGGACCTGAAGGAGAGGATCCGCATGTAGGTGGAGATGTCCCGGTCGTCCACGTTCAGCCAGAACTGGTAGAACGCGTACGGGGTGGTCATCTCCGGGTCCAGCCAGACGGCCCCGCTCTCGGTCTTGCCGAACTTGGTGCCGTCCGCCTTGACCATCAGCGGCGTCGCGAGCGCGTGCACCTCGGCGCCCGGCTCCAGCTTGTGGATCAGGTCGAGACCGGCCACCAGGTTGCCCCACTGGTCCGAGCCGCCCTGCTGGAGCGTGCAGCCGTAGCGCCGGTACAGCTCCAGGAAGTCCATGCCCTGGAGCAGCTGGTAGCTGAACTCGGTGTAGCTGATGCCCTGCTCGGACTCCAGCCGGCGGGCCACCGAGTCCTTGGTCAGCATCTTGTTGACCCGGAAGTGCTTGCCGATGTCCCGCAGGAACTCGATCGCCGACATCCCGGCGGTCCAGTCCAGGTTGTTGACCATGACCGCCGCGTTCTCCCCCTCGAAGGAGAGGAAGGGCTCGATCTGCGACCGCAGCCGGGTCACCCAGTTCGCGACCGTCTCCGGGTCGTTCAGGGTGCGCTCGGCGGTCGGACGGGGGTCACCGATCTGCCCGGTGGCCCCGCCGACCAGCGCCAGCGGCCGGTGCCCGGCCTGCTGGAGCCGGCGGACGGTGAGGACCTGCACCAGGTGGCCGACGTGGAGACTGGCCGCGGTCGGGTCGAAACCGCAATAGAAGGTGACGGGACCGTCCGCGAGAGCCTTGCGCAGGGCGTCCTCATCGGTGGACTGGGCGAAGAGCCCACGCCACTTCAGCTCGTCGACGATGTCCGTCACGATCGTCAGTCTCCTCGGAATCGGTGGAAGTGTGACAGCCCAGTCTAGGCGGGTCAGACGCCCTTGCTGACCGAGCTCATGTTGAAGTCCGGCACCCGCAGCGCGGGCATCGCGGCCCGGGTGAACCAGTCGCTCCACTCGCGGGGCAGGGTCCGCTCCGTCCGGCCCGCCTCGGTGGCCCGCGACAGCAGGTCCACCGGCGACTCGTTGAACCGGAAGTTGTTGACCTCGCCGACCACCTCGCCGTTCTCGACGAGGTAGACGCCGTCCCGGGTCAGCCCGGTGAGCAGCAGCGTCGCCGGGTCGACCTCCCGGATGTACCACAGGCAGGTCAGCAGCAGACCGCGCTCGGTCGCCGCCACCATCTCCTCCAGCGAGCGGCTGCCGCCGCCGTCCAGGATCAGGTTCCCCACCCCCGGCGCCACCGGCAGCCCGGTGAGGCCCGCCGCGTGCCGGGTGGCGATGAGCCGGTTCAGCGTGCCCGCCCGCATCCACTCCACCGGCGCGACCGGCAGCCCGTTGTCGAAGACCGACTCGTCGTCGCCGGAGGCGTGCGCGATCACGAACGGCGCGGACTCCAGGCCCGGCTCGTTCGGGTCGCTGCGCAGGGTCAGCGGCAGCGGCGAGAGGGTCTCGCCGAGCCGGGTGCCGCCGCCGGGCCGGGAGAAGACCGTACGGCCCTCCACCGCGTCCCGGGCCATCGACGACCACAGCTGGTAGATCAGCAGGTCGGCCACGGCGGTCGGCGGCAGCAGCGTCTCGTACCGCCCGGCCGGCAGCTCGATCCGCCGCTCGGCCCAGCCCAGCCGGACGGCCAGCTCCGCGTCGAGCGCGGCCGGGTCGACGTCCTTGAAGTCCCGGGTGGAGCACCCGGCCCAGGCGGAGCGGGCGTGGCCCTCGGCGGTCGCCGGCGACTTGGCGTTGATCTCCAGGGCGCCGGTGGGCTGGTCGTGCCGCAGCCGCAGCCCGGTCGACGTGCCCAGGTAGGTGGAGGTCAGCTCGTGGCGGGCGAAGCCGTACAGCTCACGGCCGCCCGCACGCGCGCGTGCGAAGGCCTCGCCGAGCGCCGGCGCGAAGTCCGCGAAGACGGCGGAGGAGGTCTCGGCGGGCGCGTCGGCGAAGTCGGGGGAGGACGGCACGCCCTCCACCAGCGGCTGCGCGTCCTCGGCCGGCCCGGCCGCCCGCGCCGCCGCCTCGGCGGCCCGCACCAGCGGCTCCAGGTCCTCCGCGGTCACCGCGGAGCGGGAGACCACCCCGGAGGCGGTGCCCTCGGCGCCGTCCACGGTGGCGATCACGGTGAGGGTACGGCCCCGGGTCACGCCGTTGGTGGTGAGCGCGTTGCCCGCCCACCGCAGGTTGGCCGAGGACTCCTCGTCCGCGATGACGACGCACCCGTCCGCGCGGGACAGCTCCAGCGCCCGCTCGACGATCTCGTACGGCTTGCTGACGCGGCTCATCGACCGGCCTCCTGCGTCGTGTTCAGAATGTTGACGCCCCGGAAGAGGGCGGAGGGGCAGCCGTGGGAGACGGCCGCGACCTGGCCCGGCTGGGCCTTGCCGCAGTTGAAGGCACCGCCGAGGACGTAGGTCTGCGGGCCGCCGACCTGCTCCATCGAGCCCCAGAAGTCGGTGGTGGTGGCCTGGTACGCCACGTCCCGCAGCTGCCCGGCCAGCCGGCCGTTCTCGATGCGGAAGAAGCGCTGCCCGGTGAACTGGAAGTTGTACCGCTGCATGTCGATCGACCAGGACCGGTCGCCGACCACGTAGATGCCCCGCTCCACGCCCCCGATCAGGTCCTCCGTGGACAGGCCGCCCGGGTCCGGCCGGAGCGAGACGTTCGCCATCCGCTGCACCGGCACGTGCGCGGGGGAGTCCGCGAAGGCGCAGCCGTTGGACCGCCCGAGGCCGGTGAGCTTCGCGATCCGCCGGTCCAGCTGGTAGCCGACGAGCGTGCCGTCCTTCACCAGGTCCCAGGACTGCGCCTCGACGCCCTCGTCGTCGTACCCGATCGTCGCGAGCCCGTGCTCGGCCGTCCGGTCACCGGTCACGTTCATCACCGAGGAGCCGTACGCCAGCTTGCCCAGCTGGTCGAAGGTGGCGAAGGAGGTCCCCGCGTACGCCGCCTCGTACCCTAGCGCCCGGTCCAGCTCGGTGGCGTGGCCGATGGACTCGTGGATCGTCAGCCACAGGTTGGACGGGTCGACGACCAGGTCGTACCGGCCGGCCTCGACGCTCGGCGCCCGCATCTTCTCGGCGAGCAGCTCCGGGATCTCCTCCAGCTCCTTGTCCCAGTCCCAGCCGGTGCCGGTCAGGTACTCCCAGCCCCGGCCGACCGGCGGCGCGATCGTCCGCATCGAGTCGAACTCGCCGGTGGTGCCGTCCACGGCGACCGCCGTCAGCTCCGGGTGGAGCCGCACCCGCTGCTGGGTGGTGACGGTGCCCGCCGTGTCCGCGTAGAACTTGTTCTCGAAGACCGTGAGCAGCGAGGCGTCCACGTGCGCCACCCCGTCGGCCCGCAGCAGCCGCGCCGACCAGTCGGCGAGCAGCGCGCTCTTCTCCTCGGCCGGCACGGAGAACGGGTCGATCTCGTACGAGGAGATCCACACCTTGTCCGCGTGCACCGGCTCCGCCGCCAGCTCCACCCTCTCGTCCGACCCGGCCGCGGCGATGACCTGCGCCGACAGCTTGGCCATGGCCACCGCCTGCGAGGCGACCTTCGCCGCCCCGTCCATGGTCAGATCGACCCCGGAGGCGAACCCCCAGGCCCCGCCGTGCACCACCCGCACGGCGTACCCGAGGTCGGTGGTGTCCGACGACCCCGCCGACCTGGCGTCCCGCAGCCGCCACGCGGCGCTGCGGACCCTTTCGAGGCGGAAGTCCGCGTGCTCGGCGCCGAGCGCCCGCGCCCGCGCGAGCGCCGCGTCGGCCAGCGCCCTCAGCGGAAGGGCCGTGAAGGCCGGGTCGATGGAATGGGCCCCAGTTGGCACTGATGTCTCCTGACGTGTACGACCGGTCGCCCCGATCATGTCGCGCTCCGGGCCGGGATGCCCAGAGTTTTCTGTAGGGACCCGACAGTGACATCCGTACGCCACTGTCAGGGCCCGATTCCGCGGATCGCGGAACGGACCGATAGGTTTTCGACGTACCAGACCGCTGATCGAAAGGGTGATCCGTTGAGCCGCTCGGTTCTCGTCACCGGAGGAAACCGGGGCATCGGCCTCGCCATCGCCCGCGCGTTCGCCGAGGCGGGCGACAAGGTCGCGATCACGTACCGCTCGGGCGACCCGGCGGAACTCGAGAAGCTGGGCTTCCTCGCCGTCAAGTGCGACATCACCGACGCCGAGCAGGTGGAGCAGGCGTACAAGGAGATCGAGGAGAAGCACGGCCCGGTCGAGGTCCTCGTGGCCAACGCCGGCGTGACCAAGGACCAGCTCCTCATGCGCATGTCCGAGGAGGACTTCACGTCCGTCCTCGACACCAACCTCACCGGCACCTTCCGCGTCGTGAAGCGCGCCAACCGCGGCATGCTCCGCGCCAAGAAGGGCCGCGTCGTCCTGATCTCGTCGGTCGTCGGTCTGCTCGGCTCCGCCGGCCAGGCCAACTACGCCGCCTCCAAGGCCGGTCTGGTGGGCTTCGCCCGCTCGCTCGCCCGTGAGCTCGGCTCGCGGAACATCACCTTCAACGTCGTCGCGCCCGGCTTCGTCGACACCGACATGACCGCCGTGCTCACCGACGAGCAGCGCGCGGGCATCGTGTCGCAGGTCCCGCTCGGCCGCTACGCGCAGCCGGCGGAGATCGCCGCCGCCGTGCGGTTCCTCGCCTCCGACGACGCCTCGTACATCACTGGAGCCGTCATCCCGGTTGACGGCGGACTGGGAATGGGTCACTGATCATGGCTGGAATCCTCGAGGGCAAGAAGATCCTCATCACCGGTGTGCTGATGGAGTCCTCCATCGCCTTCCACGCCGCGAAGCTGGCCCAGGAGCAGGGCGCGGAGATCATCCTCACCGCCTGGCCCCGGCCGTCGCTGACCGAGCGCATCGCCAAGAAGCTCCCGAACCCGGACGTGAAGGTCTTGGAGCTCGACGTCTCCGACGACGAGCACCTCGCCCGCCTGGAGGGCCAGGTCCGCGAGCACCTCGGCGACCGCATCGACGGCGTCGTGCACTCCATCGGCTTCGCGCCGCAGGACGCGCTCGGCGGCAACTTCCTCAACACGCCGTTCGAGTCCGTCTCCACCGCCATGCACGTCTCGGCCTTCTCCCTGAAGTCCCTGACGATGGCGCTGCTGCCGCTGATGAGCGAGGGCGGCTCGGTCGTCGGCCTCACCTTCGACGCCAAGTTCGCCTGGCCGCAGTACGACTGGATGGGCCCGGCCAAGGCCGCCCTGGAGGCCACCAGCCGCTACATGGCCCGCGACCTGGGCAAGCAGAACATCCGCTGCAACCTGGTCTCGGCCGGCCCGCTCGGCTCCATGGCCGCGAAGTCCATCCCGGGCTTCGGCGAGCTGGCGAAGGTCTGGGACAGCCGCTCCCCGCTGGAGTGGGACCTCTCCGACCCGGAGCCGGCCGGCCGCGCGATCGTCGCGCTGCTCTCCGACTGGTTCCCGAAGACCACCGGCGAGATCGTCCACGTCGACGGCGGTCTGCACGCGATCGGCGCCTGACCGCCCCGCGTACCGCTCCGGCCCGGGCCGGGTGCGCGTCCCCCACGGGACCGCGCGCCCGGCCCGGGCCGTTTCCGGGCTCCCGGGGCCCCGACTCGAAAAGTCCGGCGGATCACCGCAGACTGGTCGGAGCGTGTCGTTCCGGCTACTCACGGGGAGGAGGTACGGGCATGCGCGCGCTCCACCGCGGCTTCGCCGCCCACGCCTCGGTCGCCGCCCTGCTCCTTGGGACCGCCGTCGCCGCGGAGGTCCACGCGGCCCCCGCCCCCGCCGAGGAGATCACCGCGACCGTCCCGTCCGCCGGCGCGCCGGAGGACTTCGGAGCCTCCTGCCACACCGTCGTCGAGGGCACCCGGGTCACCGCCCACTGCCGGAACACCTACCCGCGGCCCGACCGCATACGGCTGCACGTCGAGTGCGACCCCTGGTGGGACGTGGACGCCGACAGCGCGCCCGTGGACGTCCTCCCCGCCGACCACGCGACCCTCACCGCCCGCTGCTGGAAGCGGGTCCGCGCCGCCTGGATCACCCACGAACCGGCGGCGGCTCCTGCTCCTTCCGGCCGCCCAGGCACATGAACGGATAGCCGGCCGCCTCCTCCGCCGCCCGCTCCGCGTCCCCGTCGCGGATCGCGTCCACCAGGCGCGCGTGGTCCATGTGGTTCTCCGGCCGCAGCACCTGCCCCACGTCCCCGCGCAGCCACTCCCGCAGGAGATCGCCCAGGTCCGCGTAGAGCTCCGTCAGCACGTCGTTGCCGGAGGCCGCCACCACCGCGTGGTGGAAGGCCGCGTCCACCGTCACGAACCGCTCCGCGTCCCCCGAGTCCCACGCCTCCTCGCGCCGGACCAGCAGCGCGTCCAGCTGCTTGAGGTCCCGCTCGGAGCGGCGCAGCGCCGCGAACCGCGCGGCGGCCGATTCCAGCGTGGAGCGCAGCTCGGCCACGTGCCGCGGGTCGGAGCCCGCGAACCGCCGGTGCATCACCCCGGCCAGCTCGCTCGTCGCCGCCACGTACGTGCCCGAACCCTGCCGGATGTCGAGCAGCCCGTTGTGGGCGAGGGCCCGGACCGCCTCGCGGACCGTGTTGCGGGCCACGCCCAGCTGCTCGACCAGCTCGGGTTCGGTCGGGATCCGCGAACCGACCGGCCACTCGCCGGAGGTGATCTGGTTCCGCAGCTCGGCGATCACCTGGTCGGTCAGACCGGTGCGCCGGGGGTGGCCGAGGGCCATGGGGGACTCACCTTCCGCAGGGGTCGGAGGAAATGTTCGAGATTGGACAACCAATCATCCCATGATTCTATGATGGCTCCATGTCAGACGAGCCGAAGACCCTCGACCCCGCCGCCGCGACCCGGCCGGCCCCCACCCCGGAACACCCCGCCCCCGCCGCCCCGGAGGGCACCCGCGCCCCCCGCTGGACCCTCGGCCTCGTCTCCGTCGGGCTCGTCCTCGCCGCGCTCAACCTGCGCCCCGCGATCACCAGCCTCGGCGCCCTCCTCGAAGAGGTCAGCGCCGACCTCCACATGAGCGGCACCGTGGCCGGCGTCCTCACCTCCGTACCGCCGCTCTGCTTCGCGATCTTCGGCATCACCGCCCCGCGCCTCGCCCGCCGCTTCGGCCCCGCCGCCGTCGTCTGCGCCGGCATGGCCGCCGTCTTCACCGGCCTGCTGCTGCGCCCCTTCGCGACCGGCACCGCCGCCTTCCTGGCCGCCAGCGCCCTGGCCCTCATGGGCATCGCCGTCAGCAACGTCCTCATGCCGGTGATCGTCAAGCGGTACTTCCCCGACCGCATCGGCAGCATGACCGGCCTGTACTCCATGGCCCTCGCGCTCGGCACCTCGCTCGCCGCCGCCCTCACCGTCCCCGTCACCGACGCGCTCGGCGGCGACTGGCGCCTCGGCCTCGGCGTCTGGGCCGTGATCGCCGCCCTCGCCGTCCTGCCCTGGCTCCCGCTCGTCAGGGACCGCGCCGGCACCGCCCGTACGGAGCCGGGCGCCCCGGCCGGCGGGACCGCCGCGGAAACCTCCGCCGCCCCGGCGGCCCAGGCCGCCCCCCGCCCGATGTTCCGCAGCCGCACCGCCTGGGCCCTCGCCTGCTTCTTCGGCCTCCAGGCCACCGGCGCGTACATCACCATGGGCTGGATGCCGCAGATCTTCCGCGACGCCGGCGTCCCCGCCTCCACGGCGGGCGTCCTGCTCGCGGTCACCATGGTCATGGGCGTCCCCCTCGCCTTCGTCATCCCGCGCCTCGCCACCCGGATGCGCCACCAGGGCCCGATCGTCGTCGCCCTCGGCACCTGCGGCCTCGTCGGCTACACCGGCCTCCTCCTCGCCCCGGCCGGCGGCGCCTGGGTCTGGGCGGTGCTCCTCGGCGTCTCCAACTGCTCCTTCCCGCTCGCCCTCACCATGATCGGCATGCGCTCGCGCACCGGCGCCGGCGTCGTCCGCCTCTCCGCCTTCGCCCAGAGCGTCGGCTACCTCATCTCCATCCCCGGCCCCCTCCTCGTCGGCGTGCTCTACCAGCACAGCGGCGGCTGGGGCGTGCCGATCGCCCTCATGGGCGGCCTGATGATCCCGCAGATGATCGTGGGCACCCTCGCCGGACGGGACCGGACGGTCGAGGACGAATCCTGAGATGCGAGACTGGGCCCATGCCCGTTCTCGAACCCAATCCCCAGGGCGGCCAGAAGAAGCTGCTCGTCGTGCTCGGCGCGATGCTCGGCATCACGGTCGTCATCGCCGTCATCGCCTCGATCGCCTCCCCGTGACCGCCTCCCCGGCGCCCCGGGGCGGGGACGACCCGCCAGAACGGGGACGATCCGCCGGGGCGGGGACGTCCCGCCGGGGTAGGGACGTCCCGCCGGGGTAGGGACAACCCCCGCATCCCCTAGGGGAACGTCTCAGGGGCGAGTGGGTGGATCACCGGATGGGCCGCGCCCGTCGCGCTCCCTACGGTGGAGACACACCGCGATCCCGCGGTGCCCACCCTCTCCCCGGCGCCTCGCCCGGGACTCCACCACGGAGGCGGTCATGACGGCCCTCACCCGCACCGGCGACCGGACCACGCCCGCCGGCGTCGACACCCGGCTGCCCTGGTGGGCCCTCGCCCTCCCGGTGGCCGCCTTCACCGTCCTCCTGCTGCTCGTCACCGGCCCCGGCGAGGCCGCCGCCACCGGCGGGGACGACGGCATCGGCCGGTTCGTCCAGCGGATCGGGCAAACCCTCGCTCTCTGAGTCAGGACGGGCGGATCCGTGCCAAGCTGTGGACCATGAGCGTCGAAACAATCCGCAGGATCGTGCTGCTCCGGCACGCGAAGGCAGACTGGGGCCAGGAGACCGACCACGAACGCCCGCTCGCCGAGCGCGGCCGCAAGGACGCGCCCGTGGCGGGCCGCCGGCTCGCCCAGACGGGCATCGCCTTCGACCTGGCCCTCTGCTCGACCGCGGCGCGCACCCGTGAGACCTGGAAGCTCGCCGTCCACGAACTGCCCGAGCGCCCCCGGACCGTCTACGAGGAGCGGATCTACGAGGCGTCCCTCGGCGAGCTCATCGCCCTCCTCAACGAGCTCCCGGAGGACGTGAACGACGTCCTCCTCGTCGGCCACAACCCCGGCATGCACGCCCTGGCCGACGCCCTCGCCGGCGAGGCCGAGGGGGACGCCCTCGCCCGCATGAACCGCAGCGGCTACCCGACCTCCGCCTTCGCCGTCCTCACCTTCACCGGCGGCTGGAAGTCGGTCGAGCACGGCGTCGCCCGCCTGGTCGAGTTCTGGAGCCCGCACGCCTGACCGGCGCACCCGCACGCCCGACCGGCGCACCCGCACGCGGAGGGGCCCGGCCGTCCTCACGACGGCCGGGCCCCTCCGCGTACGGGCTCCACGGGCCCGCGGGCTCAGTGCAGCAGCTCCTCGCCGCCGTCCGCCGCCTCGACCTCCTCGCGGGTGATCCCCAGCAGGTACAGGACCGTGTCGAGGAACGGCACGTTCACCGCCGTGTGGGCCGCCTCGCGCACCACCGGCTTCGCGTTGAACGCCACCCCGAGCCCCGCCGCGTTCAGCATGTCCAGGTCGTTGGCGCCGTCGCCGATCGCCACCGTCTGCGCCAGCGGCACCCCGGCCTCCGCGGCGAACCGGCGCAGCAGCCGCGCCTTGCCCGCCCGGTCCACGATCTCGCCCGTCACCCGGCCGGTGAGCTTCCCGTCCACGATCTCCAGGGTGTTGGCCTGGGCGAAGTCCAGCCCGAGCCGCTCCTTCAGATCGTCGGTGACCTGGGTGAAGCCGCCCGAGACGACCCCCACCTGGTAGCCGAGCCGCTTCAGGGTCCGGATCAGGGTCCGCGCCCCCGGCGTGAGCCGCACCTCGGCCCGCACCTTGTCCACCACCGAGGCGTCCAGGCCCTCCAGCAGCGCCACGCGCGCGTGCAGCGACTGCTCGAAGTCCAGCTCGCCGCGCATCGCCGCCGCCGTCACCTCGGCGACCTTCTCCTCGCACCCGGCGTGCGCCGCGAACAGCTCGATGACCTCGTCCTGGATCAGCGTCGAGTCCACGTCCATCACGACGAGCCGCTGGGCCCGCCGGTGCAGCCCGGCCGAGACCACGGCCACGTCCACGCCGATGGTGTGCGCCTCGGTGGCCAGCGCCGTCCGCAGCGCCTCCGTCGCACACCCCGAGACCGCGAACTCCACCGCCGTCACCGGGTACTTCGCCAGCCGGAAGATGCGGTCGATGTTGCCGCCCGACCCGGCGATCCTGGCCGTTATGGCCGCCGTCTGCTCGGCCGTCAGCGGGTGCCCGAGCACGGTCACGTGCGAGCGGCCCTCGCCGCGCGGCCGGTTGTCGCCGATGCCCGAGATGATCTCGGCCTGGAGCTTCAGGGACTCGGCCCAGCTGTGCACGGTGGCGCGCAGCTCGCCCTGGGTGGCGACGGTCGGCTCGGTGACGAGCGCGCACAGGACGAGCCGGCCGCGCGAGACGACCTGCTCGATGTCGACGACGTCCACGGAGAAGGCGGCCAGGGTGTCGAAGAGACCGGCGGTGATCCCGGGACGGTCCTTCCCGAAGATCTTGACGAGAAGCGTGGGGACGTCCGCGGGCGGAACGGCGGGCACGTCCGGAGTCTGCGATGCGCTCATGGTGCTCCCACCGTATCGGGCACCCGCCGCGCCCCGGCCCCCCGTCCCGCGTACCGGACACCCGACCGGCCCCACCCGACGGCTCCCCGCCCCGGACGGTGGCTCCCCGTCCCCACCTGGCGACTTTCCGTTCCCGCCCGGCCCCGGCGGCTCCCTGTCCCCACCCGGCGGCTTCCCACCCCCGCCCGGCAGCTCCCCACCCCCGGCCCGGCGGCTCTCCGCTCCCGCCCCGCCCGCCCCCGCTCCCCGGCCGGGCGCCCCTTCCAGCCCTCCCTCGGGTCTTCACGCCGCCCGACTTTCGGATCCGGGACCCGGCCTGAAATAGTTCCCCAGGATGATTCGCCATCCCTGGCCCCCGAGACGGGGGCGCATCGGGGGACACACAGTGGGGCATGGAGTGCCAGAACTCGTACTCGAACTCAACGGCAGGACCTGGACGCTCGAGCCGTCCCGGTCGTACACCCTGGGCCGGGATCCCCAGGGGGACCTGGTCATCGACGACGCCAGGGTCTCGTGGCGGCACGCCACGATCAGCTGGAACGGCCGGAGCTGGGTCATCGAGGACCACGGCTCCACCAACGGCTCCTTCGTCGGGGGGCAGCGGATCCAGCAGCTGGAGATCGGCCCCGGCACCGCCGTCCACCTCGGCAACCCGACGGACGGCCCGCGCCTGAACCTCTCCGCCGCGCACGCGGGACAGGTCCCGGCCCAGCCCGCGCAGCAGGCCCACGCCCAGCAGGCCCACGCCCACCAGGGCGGCGCCCCGGCGCAGCCCCCCGCGCAGGCCGGGTGGGCCGCCGCCCCGCCCCAGCAGGGCGGCTGGCAGCAGCCCGCCCCGCAGCACGGCGGCCAGGTCCCGCCGCAGGTGCCCCACCAGGGGCCCGGTCCGGTGGAGCAGTTGGCCCAGAAGACCAGCGGCGCCGCGGGGGCGTCGTCGGCCTACTCGGACCGCAGCCCGACCACCTTCCACCAGCTCGCCCTCGGCCACGTGATGCGCATCGGCCGCGCGCTCGAGAACGAACTGGTCGTCTCCGACCTCCAGGTCTCGCGCCACCACGCCGAGTTCCACGCCACGCCCGACGGCCGCATGGAGATCCGCGACCTCGGCTCGCACAACGGCACCTACGTCAACGGCCAGCCGATCCCCAAGGGCGGCACCGCCCTCCTCGGCCCGCAGGACATCGTCGGCGTCGGCCACTCCACCTTCCGGATCGTCGGCGGCCAGCTCGAAGAGTTCGTCGACACCGGCTCGGTCTCCTTCTCGGCCCGCCACCTCACGGTCACCGTCGACGGCGGCAAGCAGATCCTCAAGGACGTCTCCTTCGGCGTCCCCGAGAAGTCGCTCATCGGCGTCATCGGCCCCTCCGGCTCCGGCAAGTCGACCCTCCTCAAGGCGCTCACCGGCTACCGGCCCGCCAACGAGGGCGACGTCCTCTACGACAACCGCAGCCTCTACAAGCAGTTCGCCGAGCTGCGCCAGCGCGTCGGTCTGGTCCCGCAGGACGACATCCTGCACAAGGAGCTGACCGTCCAGAAGGCGCTCAAGTACGCGGCCAAGCTCCGCTTCCCCGCGGACACCAGCGAGCGCGAGCGCGCCGACCGCATCGACGAGGTGCTGCGCGAGCTCAAGCTCGACATCCACAAGGAGAAGAAGGTCACCTCCCTCTCCGGCGGCCAGCGCAAGCGCGTCTCGGTCGCCCTGGAGCTGCTGACAAAGCCGTCGCTGATCTTCCTCGACGAGCCGACCTCCGGCCTCGACCCGGGCATGGACCGCGACGTCATGCAGCTGCTCCGCGGCCTCGCCGACGACGGCCGCACGGTCCTCGTCGTCACCCACTCCGTCGCCGAGCTCGCCCTGTGCGACAAGCTCCTCGTGATGGCGCCCGGCGGCTCCGTGGCGTACTTCGGCCCGCCGGACGAGGCGCTGAACTTCTTCGGCTACTCCTCCTGGGCCGACGTCTTCTCGGCCTTCGAGAACTACCGCGACTACGACTGGGCCGGCCGCTGGAAGGGCTCGCAGCACTACCAGCTGTACGCCGCCGACATCGACGCCGTCGCCGCCCAGCCCGTCCACGTGCCGCAGCAGGCGATGTCCCGCCCGCCCAAGCCGCAGGGCTGGGGCTCCCAGCTGTGGACCCTGATCCGCCGCTACACCTCGGTGATCGCCTCCGACAAGGGCTTCCTCGCCCTCATGGTGATCCTCCCGGCGGTCATCGGCTCGGTCTCCGTCGTCATCCCCGCCGACTTCGGCCTCGCCCCGCCCACGCCGCCGGCCCGCTTCAACGGCGACGCCGGCATCATCATGCTGATCCTCACGGTCGGCATGTGCTTCTCCGGAGCCGCCAACTCCGTCCGAGAACTGATCAAGGAACGGGTCATCTACGAACGGGAGCGCGCCACCGGCCTCTCCCGCTCCGCCTACCTGATGTCCAAGGTCATCGTCCTCGGCGTCATCACGGCCTTCCAGGGCGTCATCCTCTGCGCCATCGGCTTCGCCATCCGCGACCTGCCCGCCGAGGGCCTGCTCATGCCGCCGGCCGTCGAGCTCTGCCTCACCGTCATCGCGCTCGGCCTGACCTCGATGATGGTCGGCCTGGTCATCTCCTCGCTGGTGAAGACCGCAGAGAAGACCATGCCGCTGCTCGTCATGTTCGCGATCGTCCAGGTCGTCTTCACCGGCATCCTCTTCAAGGTGTTCGGCTCGCCCGGCCTGGAGCAGTTCGCCTGGCTCATGCCGTCCCGCTGGGCCATCGCCGGCGCCGGCACCACGCTCGACCTCGCCCACCTCATGGCGCCGTGGGACCCGAAGAACCCCACCGACCTGGACCCGCTGTGGGAGCACAGCGCCGGCCAGTGGGGCTTCAACGTCGGCGTGCTGCTCTTCATGACCACGGTCCTCGGCATCGCGGTCGCCCGTCTGCTGCGCCGCCACGAGCCCGAGGTCATGCGCAAGTAACGGCCCCGGAACCACGCCCGGAGGGCGGCACCCCGATCGTGGGGTGCCGCCCTCCGGCGTCGCGCGACCGGATCAGTACGCGCTGTTGACGTTGTCGATCGAGCCGTAGCGGTCGGCCGCGTAGTTGGCGGCGGCGACGATGTTGGCGACCGGGTCGTACTGGTCGAACTTGGTGCCCTTCACGTGGTAGGCCTTGAAGGTCGGGTAGATGACCTGGAGCAGACCCTTGGACGGCACGCCGTTGCGGGCGTTGATGTCCCAGTTGTTGATCGCGTACGGGTTGCCGCTGGACTCGCGCATGATGTTCTTGTGCAGCCCGTGGTAGGTGCCCGGGATGTTGTGCTTGTCCATGATGTAGAGCGCCTCGCGGATCCAGCCGTCGAGGTTGTTCGCGAAGACCGGGGTCCGGGTGACGGAACGGCTCGCGGCCGTCTTCTTCGCGGCGCGCTTCTTCGCGTCGGCCTTCGCCTTCGCCGCGGCCTTCGCCTGGGCGGCCCGCTTCTTCGCGGCCGCGTCGGCCTTCGCCTTCGCCTTCGCCTCGGCCTTCGCCTTCGCGGCCTTGGCCGCGGCCTGGGCCTTCGCCTTCGCCGCGTCCTGCTGGGCCTTCAGGCCGATGGTGGTGTGCTGGTCGGTCACGCTCGCGGCCAGCGCCTTCGCCTGCGGGCTGCCCGCGTCGTAGGACCAGGCGACCTTCTGGCTGGTGTGCAGCGCCTGCGGCTCGGTCTCCGTGGAGCCGTTGCCCGGCACGAGGGAGAGCGTCAGAGCGGCTGCGCCCAGGGCGGCGACGCCGGCGATCGTGGCCTTGTGGGTCTTCTTCAGACCACGACTGTGGCCAGGGGTGTTCTGAGACATGCAGGACTACCTCTTCGAATCGCTGGGGGTCGCTGGGCCGGGGCGGCGCTGCGCCTGCTCGGCGGCGACGGGGGCAATTCTTAGCGGCCGCAAAATCTCGTGGCAAAGGTGTGACGTACTATCCCGGCTAGTGGATCAGGGACCCGTGTACGTGCCCGAGACATGGCTTCAGGTCCGTTTCGCCCCGCCCTGAACCCGCCCGAAAGCCTCCACTAAGCAGCCTCGTAAGTGACCTGCGTCCTATGCGCGGGCTCACATCGGCCCCGTAACGAACTCACCAGCCGTTGCGGCAGCAATGCACACGGTGACCCTTCTCCGCCCCCAGGAGGAGAGCACCCCCGGAAAACTCCTCCCGAAGCCCCACCAGGCCCCACGCCCCACTAGGCCCCACGCCCCGCCGGGCCGCCGCCCGGCCATCCCACGCCCCGTTCGGGCCGGCACCCGGCCACCCCACGCCCCGGCACCCAGCCCGCCCGGACCGCCGCCCGCCCCGCCCGCCCCGCCGCCGGCCCTCGCGCACGCGCGCGTGCTCCCCTTGCTCCCCTCGGCCCGTCGCCCAGGGGCGCCCCACTCAGGGAGGCACCCCCACGGCGGAGGCCCTTCGACCTAGGTCCCGCGGCCCGCCCCCACGCCGTCCACAGCCCCATACGGACCGTCACACCCCGCCGGTACGGTGGCACCATGAGCCACCGACCGAGCTCCGGCCTCGCCGCCGTGAGCAGCGCCCTCCTGGCGATGAGCAGGCAGATGGAGGTCCGCGACGTCCTCAAGACGATCGTGGCCTCCGCCCGCGAACTCCTCGACGCCGAGTACGCGGCCCTCGGCGTCCCGGACGACCACGGTGGCTTCGCGCAGTTCGTCGTCGACGGCGTCAGCGACGAGCAGTGGCGGGCCATCGGCCCGCTGCCCCGGCAGCACGGCGTCCTCGCCGCGATGCTCCGCAAGGCCGAGCCCGAGCGGCTCGCCGACGTCCGCGAGGACCCCCGCTTCGGCGGCTGGCCCGACGCCCACCCCGAGCTCTCCGACTTCCTCGGCCTGCCCGTCCGGGACGGCGACGAGACCCTGGGCGCCCTCTTCCTCGCCAACAAGCGCTGTCCCAAGCCGGAGGGGAGCTGCGGCTTCACCGCCGAGGACGAGGAACTCCTCGGCATCCTGGCCCAGCACGCCGCCATCGCCCTCACCAACGCCCGCCTCTACGAGCGCAGCCGCGAGCTCACCATCGCCGAGGAGCGCTCCCGGCTCGCCCACGAGCTGCACGACGCCGTCAGCCAGAAGCTCTTCTCCCTCCGGCTCACCGCCCAGGCCGCCGCCGCCCTCGTCGACCGCGACCCCGCCCGCGCCAAGGGCGAGCTCCAGCAGGTCGCCGTCCTCGCCGCCGAGGCCGCCGACGAGCTGCGCGCCGCCGTCGTCGAGCTCCGCCCGGCGGCCCTGGACGAGGACGGCCTCGTCCACACCCTGCGCACCCAGGTCCAGGTCCTCGACCGCGCCCACACCGCCCGGGTCGTCTTCGACAGCCCCGGCGTCCGCGCGCTGCCCGCCGCCCAGGAGGAGGCCGTCCTCCGGGTCGCCCAGGAGGCCCTGCACAACGCGCTGCGCCACTCCGGCGCCGCGCTGGTCACCGTCACCCTCGCCCGGCACGGCCAGGGCGCCCGCCTCACCGTCACCGACGACGGCCGCGGCTTCGACCCGAAGGCGGTCCGCAGCGCCGGCCGCCACCTCGGCCTGGTGTCCATGCGCGACCGAGCCGCCGGAGCCGGCGGCGCCCTCACCGTGACCTCCGCCCCCGGCGAGGGCACCACGATCGAGATGGAGGTCCCCGGTGGCTGACAAGCCCATCCGCGTGCTCCTGGTCGACGACCACCAGGTCGTCCGCCGCGGCCTGCGCACCTTCCTGGAGGTCCAGGACGACATAGAGGTCGTCGGCGAGGCCGCCGACGGCGCCGAGGGCGTCGCCCGCGCGGAGGAGCTCCGCCCCGACGTCGTCCTCATGGACGTCAAGATGCCCGGCACCGACGGCATCGAGGCCCTCAAGCGGCTGCGGGCCCTCGACAACCCGGCCAGGGTCCTGATCGTCACCAGCTTCATCGAGCAGCGCACCGTCGTCCCCGCCCTGCGCGCCGGCGCCTCCGGGTACGTCTACAAGGACATCGACCCCGACGCCCTCGCCGGCGCCATCCGCTCCGTCCACGCCGGCCACGTCCTCCTCGAACCCGAGGTCGCCGGCGCCCTCCTCGCCCAGGAGGACTCCCCGGGCGGTACGGGACGGGGCACCACCCTCACCGAGCGCGAGCGCGAGGTCCTCGGCCTCATCGCCGACGGCCGCTCCAACCGCGAGATCGCCCGGGCCCTTGTGCTCTCCGAGAAGACGGTGAAGACCCACGTCTCCAACATCCTCATGAAGCTCGACCTCGCCGACCGCACCCAGGCCGCGCTCTGGGCGGTCCGCCACGGCCTCACCACCTGATACGCCCCCTTCACACGCCGGGGCGCACGCCCGTTCAGAAGGTCATACCGTCGGGTGCACATCCCCCGTTCGGCGCAACCAGAAGGAGCCGACGGCGTTCTCCAAGGCGTGCTGCGGCGGACCGGCCGCAGCGATGACCAGGAGGAAATACCAAGTGAAGAACCTCAAGAAGGCCGCTGCCCTCACCATGGTCGCCGGTGGCATCGTCGCCGCCGGTGCCGGTGTCGCCTCCGCCCACGGAGCCGAGGCCGACGGCAAGGCCCTCAACTCCCCGGGTGTCGCCTCCGGCAACCTGGTGCAGGTCCCGGTCCACGTCCCCGTGAACGTCTCCGGCAACACGGTCAACGTGATCGGCCTGCTCAACCCCGCCTTCGGCAACCACGCCCTCAACGGCTGACCCGCCGAACCCCCGGCCCCCGGAAGACCCCCCCGGGGGCCGGCCCATGTCCCGAGCCCCTCGCGGGCGGGCGCGCCCCCAGCCAGGACCGGGGGAGGACCGGCAGGAACCCCGTACGCCCCCGGGAAACGGCACCCGAGCGCACACGGGCCCCGCACCGGCCCCGCCCCCACGGGCGACCCGCCGGCCGCGGACTCAGTACCCCCGCTCCCGCTCCCGTTCCTCCACCCACGCGTTGTACGCCGCGACCTGCGCCCTCCGCGCGACCCGCTCCACCGGCGCCAGCACCGCCCCCCGCGCCGCCATTTCGGACGCGCTCACCGCGCCGCCGTGACCGTTGCCGTACGCCAGGTCCACCATCAGGCCGATCCGCCGGGCCAGCTCCAGGACGCGGACCGCGCGCGGCGGGTAACCGGGGGCCAGGACCTCCCGGTCCGCCTCCGCGCGGGCCCGGTACGCCTCGCGCGCCGCCTCCGCCGCCGGACCCGAGGCCGCCACGTCCAGCCGGGTCAGCGCCGCCGTCGCGTCCCGCAGCGCCTCCGCCAGCTCCCGCTCCGCCTCGCCCAGCGACGGCACGTCCGCCGGCGGCGCCTCCCGCACCGCCAGGCAGTGCCACACCACCTCCACGTGCACGTCCCCCGCGGGCCCGGCCTCCGAGACCTCCGGCACCAGCCCGTACGGCGCCCCGTACCCGACCACCGCCTCCTCCGCCGCCAGCGCCCGCGCGTTGAAGTCCGGCGGACCGCTCAGCCCCAGCGGATGCCCCGGCGCCGGCAGCGCCACCCGCCACCCGGTCACCCCGAGCCGCCGCAGCCGCCCCAGCGCCAGCGTCAGCCCCACCGGACCCGCCTCACCCGGCAGCCCCGCCACGCGGTGCACCGCGTCCTCCCCGACAATCGCCAGCGCCGCGTCGTCCGGCGACACCGCCCCGGCCAGCAGGGCATTGCCCCAGGCGGCCAGGCGTCCTGAACGTGGTTCCGAAAGCATCCCCCCAGAGTAGGGACCCGAAGGACGCCCTAGGGACCGGCCCGCCCCGCCGATGACGTAGGTTTTCCCGTGGACGCCGCGCCCGCGGCCCAAGGCGACGACACGAGCCGACACGACTCGACGGCAAGGGGAGACAACGCGCTCATGAGCGATGTACTGGAGCTGGTGGACGTATCCGTGGTCCGCGACGGACGCGCTCTGGTGGACGGAGTCTCCTGGTCGGTCAAGGAAGGAGAGCGCTGGGTCATCCTCGGCCCCAACGGCGCCGGCAAGACCACCCTCCTCAACGTCGCCTCCAGCTACCTCCACCCGTCCACCGGCACCGCCACCATCCTCGGCGAGCGCCTCGGCCGCGTCGACGTCTTCGAGCTGCGCCCCCGCATCGGCATGGCCGGCATCGCCATGGCGGAGAAGCTGCCCAAGCGCCAGACGGTCCTCGAGACCGTCCTCACCGCCGCGTACGGCATGACCGCCACCTGGCACGAGGACTACGACCCGGTCGACGAGGCCCGCGCCAAGGCCTTCCTCGACCGCCTCGGCATGAACGAGTACCTGGACCGCCGGTTCGGCACCCTCTCCGAGGGCGAGCGCAAGCGCACCCTGATCGCCCGCGCGATGATGACCGACCCCGAGCTCCTCCTCCTCGACGAGCCCGCCGCCGGCCTCGACCTCGGCGGCCGCGAGGACCTGGTCCGCCGCCTCGGCCGCCTGGCCCGGGACCCGTACGCCCCCTCCATGATCATGGTCACCCACCACGTCGAGGAGATCCCCCCCGGCTTCACCCACGTCCTGATGATCCGTCAGGGCAAGGTGCTCGCGGCCGGCCCGATGGAGACCGAGCTCACCTCCCGCAACCTCTCCCTCTGCTTCGGCCTCCCGCTCGTCGTCGAGCGCGTCGGCGACCGCTGGACCGCCCAGGGCCTGCCCCTCGCGTAGTCCCGCCCCGCAGGGCCCTGAACCGCCGTGACCCGCACAGCCACGGCACCGCACCGCGCCCTGTTCCGTACGGCCCCACCCGCCCTACCATGACCGCGTGGACATCGACGCATGGATCTGGTGGCTGATCGGCGCGGTGGGGCTCGGCATCCCCCTGGTCCTGACCGCGATGCCGGAGTTCGGCATGTTCGCCGTCGGCGCGGTCGCCGGAGCGGTCACCGCCGCCCTCGGTTTCGGCGTCGTCGCCCAGGTGATCGTCTTCGTGGCCGTCTCCGTCGCGCTCATCGCCGTCGTCCGCCCGATCGCCGCCCGCCACCGCGCCGGCGGCCCCGAACTCGCCACCGGCATCGACGCCCTGAAGGGCCGTCAGGCCCGCGTCGTGGAACGGGTCGACGCCGAGGGCGGCCGCATCAAGCTCGCGGGCGAGATCTGGTCCGCCCGCTCCCTCGACGCCACCCGCGTCTTCGAACCGGGCGACGAGGTCGACGTCGTCGAGATCGAAGGAGCGACCGCCGTCGTCATCTGACCGAAGCCCGCCCATGACGCCCCGGCGTCTGGGAAACTCGATCATCGGAAGAAACCCGGCAGACAACCGGCAGCGAAGGGCACGGGGAACACGATGTCAGCAGTCATCATCGTCCTGATCATTCTGGTGGTGCTCGTCTTCATCGCCCTGATCAAGACGATCCAGGTCATCCCGCAGGCCAGCGCCGCGATCGTGGAGCGCTTCGGCCGCTACACCCGCACCCTCAACGCCGGCCTCAACATCGTCGTCCCGTTCATCGACACGATCCGCAACCGCATCGACCTCCGCGAGCAGGTCGTCCCCTTCCCGCCCCAGCCGGTGATCACCCAGGACAACCTGGTCGTCAACATCGACACCGTCATCTACTACCAGGTGACCGACGCCCGGGCCGCCACCTACGAGGTCGCCAGCTACATCCAGGCCATCGAGCAGCTCACCGTCACCACGCTGCGCAACATCATCGGCGGCATGGACCTGGAGCGGACCCTCACCTCCCGCGAGGACATCAACGCCGCCCTCCGCGGCGTCCTCGACGAGGCCACCGGCAAGTGGGGCATCCGCGTCAACCGCGTCGAGCTCAAGGCCATCGAGCCCCCGACCTCCATCCAGGACTCGATGGAGAAGCAGATGCGCGCCGACCGCGACAAGCGCGCCGAGATCCTCAAGGCCGAGGGCATCCGCCAGTCCGAGATCCTGCGCGCCGAGGGCGAGAAGCAGTCCGCGATCCTGCGCGCCGAGGGCGAGTCCCAGGCCGCGGCCCTCCGCGCCGAGGGCGAGGCCCAGGCCGTCCGCACCGTCTTCGAGGCCATCCACGCCGGCGACCCGGACCAGAAGCTCCTCTCGTACCAGTACCTCCAGATGCTCCCGAAGATCGCCGAGGGCGACGCCAACAAGCTCTGGATCGTCCCCAGCGAGATCGGCGACGCCCTCAAGGGCCTCTCCGGCGCCCTCGGCAACATGGGCCCCGGCGCCCCCGCCCCCTCCTTCACCAAGGACGTCCCGTCCGCCAGGCGAGAAGAACCCACCGTTGACTGACACGTACACGTAATTCCGTGCATGATCGGTGCGAGCCCCTCGACCCTTGCCGCACGCAGGGCGGGGAGGCGAGCCACTGACCATGTGAGGAAACGGCTTTGTCCATCTGGGAAGCCCTGGCGGTCTTCGCCGCCGGCATCGGCGCCGGCGCCATCAACACCATCGTCGGATCGGGGACGCTGATCACGTTCCCGGTCCTCCTCGCGACCGGGCTGCCGCCGATCACCGCGAACGTCTCCAACGCTCTCGGCCTCGTCCCCGGCTCCATCAGCGGGGCCATCGGCTACCGCCGCGAACTCAAGGGCCAGACCCGCCGGGTGCTCCGCCTCGGCGCCGCCGCCCTGGTCGGCGGCCTCATCGGCGCGGTCCTCCTCCTCGCCCTCCCCTCCGAGGCCTTCGACGCGATCGTCCCCGTCCTCATCGGACTGGCCCTGATCCTCGTCCTCTTCCAGCCCCGCATCGCCGCCGCCGTCCAGCGCCGCCGCGAGGCGACCGGCACCGAGGCCCATCCCGACGGCGGCCCCGCCCTTCTCGTCGGCCTCACCCTCGCCAGCATGTACGGCGGCTACTTCGGCGCCGCCCAGGGAGTCCTCTACCTCTCCCTCATGGGCCTGCTCCTCCACGACGACCTCCAGCGGATCAACGCGGTCAAGAACATCCTCGGCGCCCTCGTCAACGGCGTCGCCGCCGTCTTCTTCCTCTTCGTCGCCGAGTTCGACTGGACCGCCGTCCTCCTCATCGCCGTCGGCTCCACCCTCGGCGGCCAGATCGGCGCCAAGGTCGGCCGCCGCCTCAAGCCGGCCGTCCTGCGCGGCGTGATCATCGCCGTCGGCGTCGTCGCCATCCTCCAGCTGACCCTGAAGTGACCCCGGTACGCCGGAGGGCCCGCCCCTCACCGGGGGCGGGCCCTCACGGCTCCGTACGGATCAGGCGGCGGTACGGGCCAGCCACTCCGGCAGCTCCGACCGCTCACCGGCCCGCATCGCCAGCAGCATCGCGTCCGCCGGCGTCGGCACGAACGGCTCGAAGAGCAGCGGCATCCCCGCCTGCTCCGGCGTCCGGTCCGCCTTGCGGTGGTTGTCCTCCGCGCAGGAAGCGACCGTATTCAGCCAACTGTCCCCACCACCCTGCGCCCGCGGCACCACGTGGTCCACGGTCGTCGCGCGCCTCCCGCAGTACGCGCACCGGTGCTGGTCCCTGACCAGCACCCCCCTCCTCGACCACGGGGCCTGTCTTCGGAACGGCACCCGGACGAAACGGCAGAGCCTGATCACCCGGGGCACCGGCAGGTCGACGGCGGCGGCACGCACCCGCAGATCGGGGTGGGACTGCTCCACGACGGCCTTGTCCTGAAGGACAAGCACCACCGCACGGTTGAGTGTGACCGTCGAAAGCGGCTCGAAGCTCGCGTTCAGTACCAGCGTGTCCCGCATGTGCCCACCTCCCGTTGTGCCGGCCCGGCCCCCCCCATAGGGCTCTCGGGCTTGGATCAAACGATGGCCGGGCCGGCCGGGGTCGGACAACGCAATTTCGTGCGCAACAAAAGATGCCCGCTTCTGATCTCTCCAAGACCAGAAGCGGGCAAACAACAAGCGAACGATCAGCCTGCCGCGGGAGCCGCGTACTCACCGACCAACTGGGCCCGGCCCAGCGTGTGGAAGCGCAGGTTGAACCCGACCGCGGCCGGCGAGGCGTCGGAATCCGGCCCCAGCTTCTCCGTGTCCACCGCGTACACCGTGAACACGTACCGGTGCGCCGGGTCCCCGGCCGGCGGGGCGGCCCCGCCGAACTCCTTCGACCCGTAGTCGTTGCGCGCGTGCACCGCGCCGGCCGGCAGCCCCTCGAAGGAGCCCGAACCGGCCCCGGCGGGCAGCTCGGTCACCGACGCCGGGATGTCGAAGAGCACCCAGTGCCAGAACCCGCTGCCCGTCGGCGCGTCCGGATCGAAACAGGTCACGGCGAAGCTCTTGGTCTCCGCCGGGAACCCCTCCCAGCGCAGCTGCGGGGAGACGTTCCCCTCCGCGTACACCTGAGCGTCCTTCAGCACCCCGCCGGGCGCCACGTCGTCGCTCGTGACGGTGAACCCGGCCACCGGCGGGTGGAAGGCGTGGGGGAGCGGTGCCCTCTGCCCCTCGGACATGTCGAACCTCCGAATCGCTCGCACTACATCCAGTTGCGACGGCCGCCGACCTCGGCGAGCCACTGGTTGAGGTAAGCGTTCCAGTCCGTGCCCCGGTAGTCGTCGAGACCCACCTTGAACGCGCGGAAGGAGTCGCTGCCCTCGGTGAACAGCCCCGGCTTCTTGTCCATCTCCAGGACGACGTCCATCTCGCGGTCGTCCGCGACGAAGCTGACCTCGACCTGGTTCAGGCCGCGGTACTGCTGCGGCGCGTAGAACTCGATCTCCTGGTAGAAGGGCAGCCGCTGGCGGGTGCCGCGGATGTGTCCGCGCTCCATGTCCGCGCTCTTGAAGCGGAAGCCCAGCTGGACGAAGGCGTCGAGGATGGCCTGCTGCGCCGGCAGCGGGTGCACGTTGATCGGGTCGAGGTCGCCCGAGTCGACCGCCCGCGCGATCTCCAGCTCGGTCTTCACGCCGATCTCCATGCCGTGCAGCCGCTGCCCGGCGATGGTGTTGATCGGGGTCTCCCAGGGGATCTCCAGCCCGAACGGCACCACGTGCGTCGCGCCGGCCTTCACCTCGAAGGCCCCGCCGAGCCGCACCTTCACGAACTCGATGTCCTGCTTGTGCTCCTGGTCGCCGCCCTCGACCTCGACGCGCGCCTGGAGCCCGACGGAGAGCCCCTCGATCTGCTGGTCGACGTTGCCGCCCTGGATCCGGACCTCGCCCTGGACGACACCGCCCGGGACCACGTTCTCCTCGGTGAGCACCGTCTCCACGGTCGCCCCGCCGGCACCCAGGCTCGCGAGCAGCTTCTTGAATCCCATCGCACTCTCTCCTTCTCGTTCCTGTCCCCTACATACGCGCGACGACCGTAGCGGGTTCCGCGGCGTTCGCCGTTACCCTCGGACGCCATGAGCGAGACCCCCGACCGTACGCCGCTCCCCAGGAGCTTCTTCGACCGCCCCGTCCTGGAGGTCGCCCCCGACCTCCTGGGCCGCACCCTCGTCCGCACGTCGGAGGAGGGACGGATCGAACTGAGACTCACCGAGGTGGAGGCGTACGCCGGCGCGATCGACCCCGGCTCGCACGCCTTCCGCGGCCGCACGGCCCGCAACGCCGTCATGTTCGGCCCGCCGGGACACGCCTACGTCTACTTCACCTACGGCATGTGGCACTGCCTGAACCTGGTCTGCGGCCCCGAGGGCGAGGCCGGCGGTGTACTGCTCCGAGCGGGCGAGATCCTCCACGGTGCCGAGCTGGCCCGCCCCCGCCGCCGCTCGGCCCGCAAGGACGCGGAACTGGCGAAGGGCCCGGCCCGCCTCGCCACCGCCCTCGACGTCCCCGGCTCCCTCAACGGCGCCGACGCCTGCGCCGGCCCCGACGCCCCGCTCGCCGTCCTCACCGGCACCCCGCCGCCCCCTTCCCGGATCCGTACGGGCCCCCGCACGGGCGTCGGCGGCGACGGCGCCCCGCACCCCTGGCGCTTCTGGATCGCCGAGGACCCCACGGTCAGTCCCTACCGTCCCCACACGCCCCGGAAGCGCCGACTTGACCCGGCCAGGGCAGACGCGTAATGTAGCCCGAGCCGCTTGAGAAGGTGGTGCTTGTTCGAGCACCCCGAGAGCGGCCATCCACTCACCACGAAGACTTCCCACGGGGCCTATTTCGGCATGCCGAAATTCGTTTCGAAAGGCTCGATTATGAGCCGCCCGGGAAATCGGCTAAAGTAGTGGACACGCCGAAAGGCAAAGGCAGCCAACAGGCCACCGGAAACGAAATCCGAACCGGAAACGGAACGGAAAAGGATCTGGTAAGGTTGGAAACGAAGGAAGCGCCCGGAGGGCCCGCGGAAATCGGGACCGAAGGAAGCGTCCGCACCTTGAGAACTCAACAGCGTGCCAAAAATCAACGCC
>NZ_JBEZUZ010000041.1:0-61912 GCF_040636735.1 Streptomyces sp. NPDC035033
GTGACCGAGCGCAAGCAGTTCGGCCGGCCGATCGCCGACTTCCAGGGCGTGCAGTTCATGCTCGCCGACATGGCCATGAAGCTGGAGGCCGCCCGGCAGCTGACCTACGCCGCCGCGGCGAAGTCCGAGCGGGTCGACTCCGACCTGACCTTCTTCGGCGCCGCCGCCAAGTGCTTCGCCTCCGACGTCGCCATGGAGGTCACCACCGACGCCGTCCAGCTCCTGGGCGGCTACGGCTACACCCGTGACTACCCCGTCGAGCGCATGATGCGCGACGCCAAGATCACCCAGATCTACGAAGGCACCAACCAGGTCCAGCGCATCGTCATGGCCCGCAACCTCCCGTAACCATCCGCTCGTTGAAAGGAGCCAGGCCGTGACCCTGAGGATCGCTGTCTGTGTGAAGTACGTTCCCGACGCCACCGGCGACCGCGGTTTCGCGGACGACCTGACCGTCGACCGCGACGAGGTCGACGGCCTCCTCTCGGAGCTCGACGAGTACGCGGTCGAGCAGGCGCTGCGGATCTCCGAGGAGGCCGACGACGCCGAGGTGACCGTCGTGACGGTCGGCCCGGACGACGCCAAGGACGCCCTGCGCAAGGCCCTGTCGATGGGCGCCGACAAGGCCGTCCACGTCAACGACGAGGCCATCCACGGCTCCGACGTCATCGCCACCTCGGCGATCCTCGCCAAGGCCCTGGAGAAGACCGGCTTCGACCTGGTCGTCTGCGGCATGGCGTCGACCGACGGCACCATGGGCGTGCTCCCCGCGCTGCTCGCCGAGCGGCTGAACCTGCCCCAGGCGACGCTCCTCTCCGAGGTCTCGGTGGAGGGCGAGCTCGTGAAGGGCCGCCGGGACGGCGACGCCGCCACCGAGCTCGTCGAGGCCCCGCTGCCGGCCGTCGTCTCGGTCACCGACCAGTCCGGCGAGGCCCGTTACCCCTCCTTCAAGGGGATCATGGCCGCCAAGAAGAAGCCGGTCGAGGAGCTGGAGCTCGACGACCTGGACATCGACGCGGACGAGGTCGGCCTGGCCGGCTCCTGGACCCTGGTCGAGTCGGCCGCCGCCCGCCCGGCCCGCACCCAGGGCACGATCGTCACGAACGAGGACGGTGACGGCGGCAAGCAGCTGGCCGCCTTCCTCGCCGCCCAGAAGTTCATCTGACCGCCCGTCATCCCACCTCAGGAGCAAGGAATCATGGCTGAGATCCTGGTTCTCGTGGACCACGCCGACGGTGCGGTCCGCAAGCCGGCCCTCGAACTGCTCACCCTGGCCCGCCGGCTCGGCGAGCCGTCCGCGGTCGTGCTGGGCGCCGGCGAGGCCGCCGCCTCCGTCGCCGCCACCGCCGCCGAGTACGGCGCGGCCACCGTCTACGTGGCGGACGGCGCCGAGTTCGCCGACCAGCTCGTCGTCCCGAAGGTCGACGCGCTCACCCAGATCGCGAAGGAGAAGGAGCCGGCCGCCGTCCTGGTGACCTCCTCCGGCGAGGGCAAGGAGATCGCGGCCCGCGTCGCGCTCCGCCTCGGCTCCGGCCTCATCACCGACGCCGTCGAGCTGGAGGCCGGCGAGGAGGGCCCGGTCGCCACGCAGTCGGTCTTCGCCGCCTCGTACACGGTGAGGTCCCGCGTCTCGCACGGCGTCCCGGTCATCACCGTCAAGCCGAACTCCGCCGCCCCGGAGGCCGCCCCGGCCGCCGGCAAGGTCGAGGACGTCGCCGTCGCCTTCACCGGCAACGCGGCGAAGGTCGTCTCCCGCACCGCGCGCGTCTCCACCGGCCGCCCGGAGCTCACCGAGTCCGCGATCGTGGTCTCCGGCGGCCGCGGCGTCGGCGCCGCCGAGGGCTTCGAGGTCGTCGAGAAGCTGGCCGACTCGCTCGGCGCGGCCGTCGGCGCCTCCCGCGCCGCGGTGGACGCCGGCTGGTACCCGCACGCCAACCAGGTCGGCCAGACCGGCAAGCAGGTCTCCCCGCAGCTGTACGTCGCCGCCGGCATCTCCGGCGCGATCCAGCACCGGGCCGGCATGCAGACGTCGAAGACGATCGTCGCGGTCAACAAGGACCCGGAGGCCCCGATCTTCGACCTGGTCGACTACGGCGTGGTCGGCGACCTCTTCGAGGTGCTGCCGCAGCTGACCGAGGAGATCGGCTCGCGCTGACGCCGTCGGACACGACGAAGGGGGTGGCACTCTGTGCCACCCCCTTTCGCGTGCCCGCGGGCTCAGATCCAGCCGTCCAGCGGGACCTCCTCGCAGAGCCGGACGACCGGCCGGCGCCCGGTGTCCGCGGCGCTCGCGAGCTTGACCCGGACGCCCGGGCGCACGGCGTGCGGCGGCCCGTCGACCCGGCAGCGGACCACGAAGCCCTCGGCCATGTGGACCGGCCAGAGGTCCGCCTCGGCGGCGGTGTGGGCGCGGCGCACCGTGATGACGCCCTCGCCCTCGCTGAGTTGGGGCGCGAGTTCGGTCGACCCGCAGGTCGGACAGAGCAGGCGCTGGAAGGTGGTGGTGTGGCACCAGGCGCAGCGCTGGAAGTAGAGATCGGTGCCGGCGGCCGATTCCTCGGTCCGGACGGCGCCGGGGGTCCTCAGTCCCGTGTGGAACACGATGCCTTCTCCTCGCACTCGGCGGCTCGACCGTGCATGGAGCCCAAGATATGGCACTCAGTGCCAGCAAAGAAAGACCTGAGTTCCCTCGAATTGAGATACCGAGTCCCCTCAGCCCTCGCCGAGGCTCGATTCCACCTCGCGCACCACGCGCCACATCGGGGTGGAGCGCCGGGTGATGACGACGACCACGTCGTCGTCCTCCCCGGCGGGGCCGTCGCCGCCGGCCCCCGGGGCGGCGTCGGGGCTCCAGGTGGCCCGGACGAACTCCAGGGCGCGGTCGACCTCGTCCAGCGGATCGCCCTCGCCGCCCGAGCGGAGCCAGTGGCGCAGGGTGTGGTTGTGGGCGGCGACGACGGCCGCGGCGGCCACGTTGGCCCGCAGGGTGCCGTCCCTGCGGTCGGCCCAGCGGGCCCGCAGGTAGTCGCCGAGGGTCTTCTCGTACCGCCAGACGACGGAGAGCTCGTACGTGCGCAGCCCGGCGACCTCGCGGGTGAGCCGGTAGCGCTGGACGGAGAAGGTCGGGTTCTCGGCGTACATCCGCATGACCAGGCGGGTGGCGTCGCAGACCCGCGCCATGGGGTCGTCGGTGTCGGCGCTCGCGGCGAGGAAGCGGGTCATGTCGTCGAGGCGCTGCTCGTGGTCGGGGAAGACCACGTCCTCCTTCGACGGGAAGTAGCGGAAGAAGGAGCGGCGGCCGACGCCCGCGAGCGTGACGATGTCGTCGACGGTGGTCTGTTCGTAGCCCCGCTCCAGGAAGAGCTGGAAGGCCGCGGCGATGAGGGAGTCCCGCATCGCGGGCTTCGGGGGGTTCGTGTGGGGGGTCGCCGCTGCTGCCATGGACCGAACCTAACATCCGGAGCACATTCGTGCGGCACTCGGTGCCGGATTTTTCCGGCACCGAGTGCTCTACGCGGGGCCCGGGTCAGCGGGCGGCCATCCGCAGCGCGCCGTCCATCCGGATCGTCTCGCCGTTGAGGTAGTCGTGCTCGGCGATCATCGTGACGAGGCGGGCGTACTCCTCCGGCCGGGCCAGGCGCTGCGGGAAGGTGACGCTCGCGGCGAGCCCGGCCCGGATCTCCTCGCTGAAGCCGGCCATCATCGGGGTGTCGACGATGCCGGGGGCGACGGTGACGACCCGGATGCCGAACTGGGCGAGGTCGCGGGCGGCGGTGATGGTCATCCCGGCGACCCCGGCCTTCGAGGCGGCGTACGCGATCTGCCCGACCTGGCCCTCGAAGGCCGCGATGGAGGCGGTGTTGACGACGAGGCCGCGCTGTCCGTGGGCGTCCGGCTCGTGCCGCGCGATGGCCTCGGCGGCGAGCCGCATCACGTTGAAGGTGCCGATCAGGTTGACGTTCACCACCGTGCGGAACAGGTCGAGGTCGTGCGGTCCCTTGCGGCCCAGGACGCGGGCGGAGGGGGCGATCCCGGCGCAGTTCACGGCGAGCCGCAGCTCGGCGCCGTCGGCGTCGAGCCGCGCGAGCGCGGCGCGGACCTGGTCCTCGTCGGTGACGTCGGCGGCGATCAGGCGCACGCCTCCGGGCAGTTCGCCGGCGGCGGCGACGGCCTTGTCGAGGTCGAGCCCGTAGACCGTGGCGCCGCGGGCGGCGAGCGCGGCGGCGGTGGCGGCGCCGAGCCCGGAAGCGGCGCCGGTGACGAGAGCGGCGGAGCCGGCGATGTCCATGGAACTCCTCGTTCGTGTCGTGCGGGTGACCCTGCCGGCGGGTTGGCCGCCGGGCCGGGGGCGCGTCCCCGCGGGGGACCGCGCGGTCTGCGCGATCTGCGCCGCCACCATAGAACCCCGTGCGCCGGGGATCCGGGACGGGGGTCATCCGATCGGTGGACCCCGGGGTCCGCCGATCCGCCCGCGGCCCGCAGCCGGTGCGCCGACCGCCGGCGGCCGGGACCGGCCGGAGGATGGGGCGTCAGCCGATCTTCGACCCCCGACCTGTGGAGCGAACGCCCTATGAAGCACGTGAAGAAGGCCAACCGGACCCGTCTGATGACCGGGGGCGCGGTCGTCGCCCTCGGCCTGGCCGGTTTCGGCGCCTACTCCGCGAGCGCCGGCGGTGAGCGGGCCGCCGCCCCCGCGGCCGTCACCGAAGCCGCGCGGAAGAACACGGCCTCCGCCACCCACCTGACGGCCGCCGCGGCGACGGAGGCGGCCAGGGCGGCGCTGGAGGCCGCGAAGAAGGAGAACCAGCGGGTGACGGTCGCCGTGGTGGACCGCGACGGCAACACGATCGTCACCCTGCGCGGCGACGGCGCCGGCCCGCAGTCCTACGAGTCGGCGGAGCGCAAGGCGTACACGGCCGTCTCCTGGAACGCCCCGACCTCGGTCCTCGCCGGCCGCCTGGCCCAGGCCCCGAACCTGAAGGACATCCCCGGCACGCTCTTCCTCGGCGGCGGCGTCCCGGTGACCGCCGGCGGCGCCCCGATCGCGGGCATCGGCGTGGCCGGCGCGCCCTCCGGCGACCTGGACGAGAAGTTCGCGCGGGCGGGCGCGGCGGCGCTGGAGAAGTAGTCCGCACCGGCCCGGGAGACGCCGAACCCCGGTGCGCCTGAAACGGGGGAACACAGGCGAACCGGGGTGGCTGCTCCGAGCATACGCCTCAACTTGTTCAACACGAAATCACCACGGGACCGCCACGCGGAACACCGCCCTGCCGAGCCCGTCCGGACTGGCCCGGGGCCGCGCACCTCTGGAAGGATCGCCCCCCTCAGGAGAGCGAACTCGGGGGAACCGTGCACGACTTGCAACCGGACGATCCGGCCTCCGTCGGCCCGTACCGCCTCTCGGCGCGGCTCGGTGAGGGAGGCATGGGCCAGGTCTTCCTGGCGGTCTCCCGCAGCGGCCGGCGGCTCGCGGTGAAGGTGATCCGTCCCCAGATCGCCGCCGATCCGGGTTTCCGGGAGCGGTTCCGCCGCGAGGTGGCGGCGGCCAGGACGGTGGGCGGCTTCTGGACGGCGCCCATCGTGGACGCCGACCCGGACGGGCCCGTGCCGTGGGTCGCGAGCGACTACATCGACGCGCCGGACCTGGCGGGGCTCGTACGGGAGCGCGGCCCGCTCCCCGAGGCGGAGGTGCGGTCCCTGGCCGCCGGGCTCGCTGAGGCCCTGGAGGCGGTCCACCGGGCCGGTCTGGTCCACCGCGACCTGAAGCCGTCGAACATCCTGGTCACCCCGGACGGCCCCCGCGTCATCGACTTCGGCATCTCGAAGGCCGTGGAGGGCGCGACGGCCCTGACGGACACCGGCCTGGTCGTCGGCACACCGGGCTTCATGAGCCCGGAGCAGGCGACGGGCGCGCCGGTGGGCCCGTCGAGCGACGTCTTCTCGCTGGGCGCGGTCCTGGCGTACGCCGCCACCGGCCGGGCCCCCTTCGGCGAGGGTTCCGTCCCGGCGCTCCTCTACCGGGTCGTCCACGACGCGCCGGACCTGGACGGGGTGCCCCCGGCGCTGCTCCCGCTCGTCGCCGACTGCCTGGACAGGTCCCCGGACCTGCGGCCGACCCCCTCGGGGGTCCTGAACGTCCTGCTGGGCCCGGCCGCTCCGGCGCCCGCGACCCCGCCGCCGCTCCCCCGCACCCGCGTCGACGCGGCCCCGGCCCCGCCGGGCGCCGACGCGGCCGCGCGGATCGTGGAGGTCACCGCGGGGATCGTGGAGCGGCCGACCCGGCGCGCGCAGAACGGCGGCTGCCTCGCGGCCCTCGGGGTCCTCTGCCCGGTCGCCGGGGTCCCCGTCGGCTTCGCCCTCTCGCTCCCGGTCGTCACCCTCACCACCGTGGTGCTCGGCCTGGCCGCCCTCGTGACCGGCCTCGTCGTCGCCGGCGGCCAGCCGCTGGTCCGGCACACCGTCCAGCTGACCGCCGACCACCTCCACTGCCGGGTGCGCGGCCGGCGCTGGTCCTCGGCGTGGACGGACGTCTCCCGCGTCACCGTCCGGCCCACGGTTCCGGGCGCCCGGGGAGAGCGCCGGTGGCAGCTGGCCGCCCGCCTCCGGGAGGGCGCGCCGGTCCCGCAGGGCTTCTCCGGCAAGGGCGAGCGGGAGGCCGTCATGGCGCTCCACTTCGACGACTCGGAGGACCCGGTCCCGGCCCTGCGGCGCCTCGACGCCGGGCTGCGCCGGCACGCGGGCGACCGCTACTCCCCCGACGCCGTCCTCACCGCCTTCCTGGACCGGCCGCCGACCGCTACTTCTCCGGGCGGGCCAGTCCCCGGCTGATGACCAGCCGCTGGATCTGGTTCGTCCCCTCGAAGATCTGCATGATCTTCGCCTCGCGCATGTAGCGCTCGACGGGGAAGTCGCGGGTGTAGCCGTAGCCGCCGAGGACCTGGACCGCGTCGGTGGTGACCTTCATGGCCGTGTCCGTGGCGATCAGCTTCGCCGCGCTGGCCTGGCGGCTGAAGGGGCGGCCGAGGTCGCGGCGGCGGGCCGCGTCCAGGTAGGTGGCGCGGGCCGCGTCGACGGCGGCGGCCATGTCGGCGAGGAGGAAGCCGAGGCCCTGGTGGTCGACGATCCGGCGGCCGAAGGTGGTGCGCTCGTTGGCGTAGTCGACGGCCGCGTTCAGGGCGGCCTGGGCGAGGCCGGTGGCGCAGGCGGCGATGCCGAGGCGGCCGTTGTCGAGGGCGCTGAAGGCGATCTGGAGGCCCTGGCCCTCCGCGCCGACGAGCCGGTCCTCCTCGATGAGGGCGCCGTCCCAGTAGGCGGAGGTGGTGGGGACCGCCTGGAGGCCCATCTTGCGCTCGGGGGCGCCGAAGGAGAGGCCCTCGGTCTCGCCGGGGGCGAGGAAGCAGGAGACGCCGTGGCCGCCGGGGGCGGTGCGGGCGAAGAGGGCGTAGAAGCCGGCCTTGCCGCCGTGGGTGATCCACGCCTTGGTGCCGGTGATGCGGTAGCCGCTGCCGTCCTCCTGGCGCTCCGCCTTGCAGGCGAGGGCGGCGGCGTCCGAGCCGGCCTGCGGCTCGGAGAGGCTGTAGCCGCCGACGAGGCGGCCCTCCAGCATCGAGGGGAGCCAGCGCTCCTTCTGCGCGTCGGTGCCGAAGGCGTACAGCGGGTGGCAGGCGAGGGTGTGGACGCTGGTGGCGACCGCGACGGCCGCCCAGCGGGCGGCGAGCTCCTCCAGGACCTGGAGGTAGACCTCGTACGGCTGGCCGCCGCCGCCGTACTCCTCGGGGTAGGCGAGGCCGAGCAGGCCCGCCCGGCCGAGCGTGGCGAAGAGACCCTCGGGATAGGTCTCGGCGGCCTCGTGTGCGTCCACCCGGGGAGAGAGCTCGTTGTCGGCGATCTCGCGGGTGAGGGCGATGAGGTCCGCCGCCTCGGGGGTGGGAAGCAGGCGGTCGACATCCATGGCGACTCCATCGGCGCGCAAAGTGGTACTCGGGCGGGTACTCCAGTACCGCTAAAAATAGCGCACATATTGGCGACCGTAACCCCTCGGCCGGGGCGGCCCGGCATACTGTTCGGATGATCGAGACCTCCGCCACCGACGCCCCGAAGCTCACGGGCCGCGGAGCGGCGCGCCGTTCCGCCCTGTTCGAGGAGCTGGTCGCCCTGCTCGTCGGCGAGGGGTTCGCCCGGCTGACCCTCGACGACCTCGCCGCCCGCCTGCACTGCTCCAAGCGCACCCTGTACGGCCTGGCCGGCAGCAAGGAGCAGCTGGTCCGGGCGGCCGTCGTGCACTTCTTCCGGCGCGCCACCACCCGCGTCGAGTCGGTGCTCGCCGCCGCGAACGGCCCCGCCGAGCGGCTCTCCGCCTATCTGCGGGCCGTCTCCGCCGAGCTGGCGCCGGTCTCCCAGCAGTTCTTCGACGACGTGGCCGCCTTCGAGCCCGCCGCCGAGGTGTACGAGCGCAACACCCGCGCCGCCGCCGGCCGGGTCAAGGAGATCATCGAGGAGGGCGTCAGCGCCGGCGTCTTCCGGGAGGTCCACGTGGCCTTCGCCGCCGACGTCATCGCCTCCGTCATGGTCCGCATCCAGCGCCGGCAGGTGGCCGCCGCCACCGGCCTCGCGGACGCCGAGGCGTACGACCAGCTGGCCGAGCTGCTGCTCAGCGGGCTGCGCCGGGCCTGAGGCGGGACCGGCGTGAACCGACTCCACCGGCCCGGCCGTCACCGCGGCCCGGGCCCCCACCGCGAGGGGACCCCGTGACCAGACCCAGCGGCCGGACCGTGCGGGACCTGCGGCGCGAGAACCGCAGCACGGTCCTGAGGCGGCTCTACTTCGACGGCCCCATGAGCCGCTTCGCGCTCGGGCCCGCGACCGGCCTGAGCTCGGGATCGGTCAGCAACGTGGTCGCGGAGCTGGTCGCCGAGGGGCTCGTCGAGGAGGCCGGCAGCGTCGACTCGGCCGGCGGCCGGCCCCGCGTCCTGCTGCGGATCGCGCCCTCCGGCGGCCGGATGATCGGCGTGGACGTCGGCGAGACCCGGGTCCGGGTCGAGCTCTTCGACCTCGCCCTCACCGAACTCGCCCGCGCCGAACGCCCGCTGGCCCCCTCGGCGGGGAGCGGGCGGTACGCGGTCGAGGCCGTCGTCGGCCTCGTCCGGGAGTGCGTCGCCGAGGTGCTGCGCACGGCGGACGTCCCCGCCGGGTCCCTGCTCGGCGTCGGGATCGGCGTCCCCGGCATCGTCGAGCAGTCCCCGGAGGACGGGGCGGTGGTGCACGGCCAGACGATCGGCTGGGACGCGGTGCCGCTGGAGCGGCTGCTGCGCGAGGCCGTCGACCTGCCGGCGGAGGTGCCGTACCGGATCGACAACGGCGCCAGGACCCTCGGCCAGGCCGAGACGTGGTTCGGCGCCGGCCGCGGGGCGGCGAGCTCGGTCGTGGTCCTCTTCGGCTCCGGCGTCGGCGCCTGCGTGACGACGGACCCGTCGGCGCCCGGGCGGGCCCTGGAATGGGGCCACCTGAAGGTCCGGGTCCGGGGCCGGCGGTGCCGCTGCGGCGCCCGGGGCTGTCTGGAGGCGTACGCCGGAGCGGAGGCCCTCCTCGCACGGTGGCGGGAGGCGGGCGGCGAGCCCCCGGCCGGCGCGGACGACGAGACCGCGCTCGCGGCGATGACGGCCGCCGCGTACCCCGGGGACGGCGGCGACCCCGACCCGGCCGCGGTCGCCGTCCTGGCGGAGACCGCCGAGTACCTGGGCGCCGGCTTCGCCGACCTGATCAACCTCTTCCAGCCGGAGCGGATCCTCGTCGGCGGCTGGGCCGGCCTCCAGCTCGGCGCCCGCTTCCTGGCGGCCGCCGAGGAGCACGCGCGCGCGTACGCCCTGGCGTACCCGGCGGCCCGGGTGACCTTCGGCATGGGCAGGCTCGGCCCCGAGGCGGTGACCGTCGGCGCGGCGGTCCTCCCGCTGGCGGAGTTCTTCGCCCGCGGCGGCCGCCGCGAGGACCCCGGCCCCGCCGAGACGCCCCCGGCCTGGGCGGAGACCGTGCGGGAGCGTGCCGCCAGGCCGTGACGGGTACGGCCCGGGCGCCCTCGCCCGGGGCCGTGCGCGGGCGTCAGCCGGGGCCGGCCCCGGGGGCCGGGGGAAGCCCCGGAGCCGTTCCGGGCGCGTCGGCCGTCCCGGGCGAGCCGGCGGTGAGCGGGACGCCGAGGCCCTCGCACATGCGGCGGGCACGGGCGAGGGCGCTGAGGGTGGCCGGGGCGGGCCGGTCCGACGGCAGGACGAGCCGGACCCGGCGCGGCCGGTGCGCGGCGACGAGCGCCTCGATCCGGAGGGCGGCCGCCGCCCGGGTGGTGACGTCCAGCTCCTGGCGGAGATGGACCACCAGCAGACCGCCGTCCCGTCGGTGGGTCAGGAGCACCGTCGCCTCCGTACGCTCGCGCACTGTCGTCCCCGGCCTTTCTTCCGCGCCCCGTGACCGGGCTCCCCCCGAGTCTGCGCCCCGGGACCGCCTCCCGCCCCGGGACACTCCGGAGCGACGGCGGGGACGCGCCGGACCGGCCGCTAGGCGACCGAGCCGATGCGGCCCGCGACGGGCGCGTCGGGGCCGTCGTGGTGGATGGGGGTGTGGGCGCCGGTGAGGGAGGCGCCGCTGCCGCCGCGGCGGTCGGCGACGATCTCGGCGGCGATCGACAGGGCGGTCTCCTCGGGGGTGCGGGCGCCGAGGTCGAGGCCGATCGGGGAGCGCAGCCGGGCGAGTTCGAGTTCGGTGACGCCGACCTCGCGGAGGCGCTCGTTGCGGTCCTCGTGGGTGCGGCGGGAGCCCATCGCGCCGACGTAGGCGACGGGGAGCCGCAGGGCGGCCCGGAGGAGGGGGACGTCGAACTTGGCGTCGTGGGTGAGGACGCAGAGCACGGTCCGGGCGTCGACCTCCGTCGACTCCAGGTAGCGGTGGGGCCATTCCACGACGACCTCGTCGGCCTCCGGGAAGCGGGCCTCCGTCGCGAAGACGGGCCGCGCGTCGCAGACGGTGACGTGGTAGCCGAGGAACTTGCCGACCCGGACGAGGGCCGAGGCGAAGTCGATGGCGCCGAAGACGATCATGCGGGGGGCGGGGACGGAGGACTCCACGAGGAGGGCGAGCGGCTGTCCGCAGCGGCTGCCGTCCTCGCCGATCTCCACGGTGCCGGTGCGGCCGGCGTCGAGGAGGGCGCGGGCCTCGGCGGCGGCGGTGCGGTCCAGTTCGGGGTGGCCGCCGAGCTTCCCCTCGTACGAGCCGTCCGGGCGGACCAGGAGCGCCCGGCCCAGCAGGTCCTCGGGGCCGGAGACGATCCGGGCCAGGGCGGCCGCCTCCCCCGAGGCGGCGGCCGCGAGCGCGGCGGGGAAGACCCCGCCGCGGACCGGGGTGACGAGGATGTCGATGACGCCGCCGCAGGTCAGGCCGACCGCGAAGGCGTCCTCGTCGCTGTAGCCGAAGCGCTCCACGACGACCTCGCCGTCGTCGAGCGCCGTCTGGCACAGCTCGTACACCGCGCCTTCCACGCACCCGCCGGAGACCGAGCCGATCGCCGTGCCCTCGCTGTCGACGGCGAGGGCGGCGCCGGGCTGCCGGGGCGCGCTGCCGCCGACGGCCACCACGGTGGCCACGGCGAAGTCGCGTCCCTGCTCGACCCACCGGTGCAGCTCTTCGGCGATGTCCAGCATGTCGGTCTCCTTGGCGGTGTGGGGAGGGCGGCGGTCGGGCGTCAGCTGACGCCCAGCCAGCCCTCGATCGGGTGAAGGGCGAAGAACACGATGAATATCGCGGTCAGGCACCACATGAACGCGCCGACCTCGCGGGCCTTGCCCTGCGCCACCTTGATGACGGTGTAGGCGATGACGCCGGCCGCGACGCCCGGGGTGATGCTGTAGGTGAACGGCATCAGGACGACGGTCAGGAAGACCGGAATGGCGACGGAGCTGTCGCCCCAGTTCACGTGCTTGGCGTTCATCATCATCATCGCGCCGATGACGACCAGGGCGGCGGAGCCGACCTCGCGGGGCACGATCTGGGTGATCGGGGTGAAGAAGAGGCAGGCCGCGAAGAACAGGCCGGTGATCACCGAGGAGAAGCCGGTGCGGGCGCCCTCGCCGACGCCGGTGGCGGACTCGACGAAGACGGTCTGGCCGGAGGCGCCGGAGACGCCGCCGATCGCGCCGCCCGCGCCGTCGATGAACAGCGCCTTGGAGAGGCCCGGCATGCGGCCCTTGTCGTCGGCGAGGTTGGCCTCGGTGCCGACGCCGATGATGGTGGCCATGGCGTCGAAGAAGCCGGCGAGCACCAGGGTGAAGACGATGACGCCGACGGTGATGTAGCCGACGTCGCCCCAGCCGCCGAAGGAGACGTCGCCGAAGAGCGAGAAGTCCGGGGTGGAGACGGCGCTGCCCTTGAGCTCCGGGGAGCCGTTGGCCCAGGCGCCGGGGCCCTTGGCCGGGATGTCGGCGACCGCGTTGACGATCAGCGAGATGACGGTGCCGGCGACGATGCCGATGAGGATCGCGCCCGGGACCTTGCGGGCCTGGAGGGCGAAGATCGCGAGGAGGGTGACGGCGAAGATCAGGACGGGCCAGCCGACGAGCTCGCCGCCGGCGCCGAGGGTGACGGGCGGGCCGAACTGCGGGCCGGCGCCGACGAATCCGGCCTTGTTGAAGCCGATCAGGGCGATGAAGAGGCCGATGCCGATGGTGATGCCGTGCTTGAGCGGCAGCGGGATGGCGTTCATGATCATCTCGCGGAGGCCGGTGACCACCAGGAGACAGATCACGACACCGTAGACGACGCACATGCCCATCGCCTGCGGCCAGGTCATCTGCGGCACGACCTGGGTGGCGAGCACACCGGAGACGCTGAGTCCCGCCGCGAGGACGAGCGGCACCTTGCCGACGAAGCCCATCAGCAGGGTCGTCACCGCCGCCGCGAAGGCGGTCGCCGTGATGACGGCGGAGGAGGCGAGGACGTTCTTCTCGACGTCCGGGCCCCCGAGGAGGATCGGGTTGAGCAGGAGGATGTACGCCATCGCCATGAAGGTGGTGACGCCACCGCGGATCTCCGTGCCGACGGAGGATCCTCTCTCCGAGATGTGAAAGTACCGGTCGAGCCAAGACCGGCCGGCGGGGTTGCGCGAGCCGGAGCCCGCGTCCTCCGCGGCGGTCTTGGGCTCCACAGACGACTGGGTCATGGGGCCTACTCCCAAGGTTCAAAGGGGCACCCGCGCGAGGGGATTCGCTTCTGCGGGATTTGGGAAACGCTGTTGGCTGCACGACCCGGGGGACGGCCCGAGACGAACGGGGTACTGCGGGTACTTCGGGTACTGCCGGTACTGCGGGTACTGCGGGGTGCTGCTGCTCCGGGCGGTGCGGGCGGGGAGGGAAGTGTGACGTTCCTGGGGAGGCACGCACCGCCCGGAGGGTCTACAGGGTGCCGGTGAGCGCCTCGGGGCGGACCGGCGTCTTGTTGAGCTCCAGGCCCGTCGCCGCCCGGATCGCCGCGAGGACGGCCGGGGTGGACGACAGGGTCGGGGCCTCGCCGATGCCCCGGACGCCGTACGGCGCGTTGGGGTCGGCCAGTTCGAGGTAGTCGACCGGGATGGTCGGCGTGTCGAGGATGGTGGGGATCAGGTAGTCCGTGAAGGAGGGGTTCCGCACCTTCGCGGTCTTCGGGTCGACGATGATCTCCTCCATCACCGCGACGCCCAGGCCCTGGGTGGTGCCGCCCTGGATCTGGCCGACCACGGAGAGCGGGTTGACCGCCTTGCCGACGTCCTGGGCGCAGGCCAGCTCGATGACCTTGACCAGGCCGAGCTCGGTGTCCACCTCCACCACCGCGCGGTGCGCGGCGAAGGCGTACTGGACGTGGCCGTCGCCCTGGCCGGTGACGAGGTCGAAGGCCTGGGTCGGCCGGTGCCGCCACTGCTCCTCGATCTCGACGGCCTCGTCCTCCAGGACGTCCGCGATCGTGGCGAGGGCCTCGCCGCCGTCGGTGACGACCTTGCCGCCCTCCAGGAGGAGTTCGGCGGTGGCCCAGGCCGGGTGGTACGAGCCGAACTTGCGCCGGCCGATCTCCAGGACCTTCTCGCGGACGAGCTCGCAGGAGTTCTTGATGGCGCCGCCGGTCATGTACGTCTGGCGGCCCGCGGAGGTCGAACCGGCCGAGCCCACCTGGGTGTCGGCGGGGTGGATGGTGACCTGCTGGACGCCGAGCTCGGTGCGGGCGATCTGGGCGTGGATGGTGACGCCGCCCTGGCCGACCTCCGCCGCGGCGGTGTGCACGGTGGCGACGGCCTCGCCGTTGATGACCTCCAGACGGATCTTCGCCGTCGAGTAGTCGTCGAAGCCCTCGGAGAAACCGACGTTCTTGATGCCGACCGCGTAGCCGACGCCGCGCACGACGCCCTCGCCGTGGGTGGTGTTGGACAGGCCGCCCGGCAGCGCGCGGACGTCCGCGCCCTCGCCGGCGGACTCCCACTGGCGCTCCGGCGGCATCGGACGGGCCTTGACCATGCGCAGCAGCTCGGCGACCGGGGCCGGCGAGTCCACGACCTGGCCGGTCGGCATGATCGTGCCCTGCTCCATGGCGTTGATCTGGCGGAACTCCACCGGATCCATGCCCAGCTTCGCCGCGAGCTTGTCCATCTGGGCCTCGTAGGCGAAGCAGGCCTGGACCGCGCCGAAGCCGCGCATGGCGCCGCAGGGCGGGTTGTTGGTGAAGAGGCCGATCGCCTCGATCTCGACGTCGTCGATGACGTACGGGCCGACCGAGAGGGAGGAGGCGTTGCCGACGACCGAGACCGTGGAGGAGGCGTACGCGCCGCCGTCCAGGACGATCTTGCACTTCATGTGCGTGAGCTTGCCGTCCTTGGTGGCGCCGTGCTCGTAGTAGAGCTTCGCCGGGTGCCGGTGGACGTGCCCGAAGAAGGACTCGTACCGGTTGTAGACCATCTTGACCGGCTTGCCGGTGTGCAGGGCGAGGACGGAGGCGAGGATCTGCATCGAGATGTCCTCGCGGCCGCCGAAGGCGCCGCCGACGCCGGCCATCGTCATGCGGACCTTCTCCTCGGGCAGGCCGAGGCAGGGCGCGATCTGCTCGCGGTCCGCGTGCAGCCACTGGGTGGCCACGTAGAGGTCGACGCCGCCGTCCTCGGCGGGCACCGCGAGGCCGGACTCCGGGCCGAGGAAGGCCTGGTCCTGCATGCCGAAGGTGTACTCGCCCTTGACGATGACGTCGGCGCGCTTGGCGGCCTCGTCGGCGTTGCCGCGGATGATCGGCTGGCGGTGCACGATGTTGGGGTGCGGGACGTGCTTCGCGTGCTTGTCGGTGCGGTTCTCGTGGACGAGGATCGCGTCGGGGGCGGTCGCGGACGCCTCGTCGGTGACGAGGGGCAGCTCGCGGTACTCGACCTTGATCTTCGCGGCGGCGCGGCGGGCGGTCTCCGGGTGGTCGGCGCCCACGAGGGCGACCGGCTCGCCGTGGTGGCGGACCTTGCCGTAGGCGAGCACCGGGGTGTCGCGGAACTCCAGGCCGTAGTTCTTCGCGGCCGGCAGGTCGTCCGCGGTCAGGACGGCGTAGACGCCGTCCATGGCGAGGGCCTCGGAGACGTCGATGGAGACGATCTCGGCGTGGGCGACCGTGGAGCGCAGGATCTGGCCCCACAGCATGTCCTCGTGCCACATGTCCGAGGAGTAGGCGAACTCGCCGGTGACCTTGAGGGTGCCGTCGGGGCGGAGGGTGGACGCGCCGACGCCGCCCTGGGTGTGGTTCTGCGTGACGTCGGTGGGCGTGCCCACCGGTGCGGTACGGGTGTTCTGAGCCATCGTCAGACCGCCTCTCCCTGGCGCTCCTGGCGAGCGGCCGCGAGGCGGACCGCGTCGAGGATCTTCTCGTAACCGGTGCAGCGGCAGAGGTTGCCGGAGAGCGCCTCGCGGATGTCCGCGTCCGTCGGGGACGGGTTGCGCTCCAGCATCTCGTCGGCCGCGACGAGCAGGCCGGGGGTGCAGAAACCGCACTGGACGGCGCCGGCGTCGATGAACGCCTGCTGGATCGGCGAGAGGGCCAGCGGGTCGCTGCCGGCCTCACCGGTCTGCGAGTCCTGCGGCTTCGCCTCCCACTTCTTGGCCGCGTCGAGCGAGGTGCCGCAGGCGCCGGAGGCGCAACCGCCGTGCTCGGCCTCGTCGGAGCGGCGCTTGGCGTACTCCGCCAGGCCCTCGACGGTGACGACCTCGCGGCCCTCGACCTGGCCGGCGGCGACCAGACAGGAGCAGACCGGCACGCCGTCGAGACGGACCGTGCAGGAGCCGCACTCGCCCTGCTCGCAGGCGTTCTTGGAGCCGGGCAGGCCCAGGCGCTCGCGCAGGACGTAGAGGAGGGACTCGCCCTCCCAGACGTCGTCGGCTTCCTGCGGACGACCGTTGACCGTGAAATTGACGCGCATGGTTATGCAGCTCCCTCAAGCGTGCGGCCGGCGCCGCGGTACTGCTCCCACGTCCAGCCGAGCTGGCGGCGAGCCATGATGCCGACGGCGTGGCGCCGGTACTTGGCGGTGCCGCGGACGTCGTCGATCGGGTTGGCGGCGGCCGAGCAGAGGTCGGCGAACTGCTTCGCGATCGCGGGGGTGATGATCTTGCCGTTGTCCCAGAAGCCGCCCTCCTCCAGAGCCGCGTTCAGGAAGTTCTCGGCCTCCTTGGCGCGGATCGGGGTCGGCGCGGCCGAGCCGATGCCGGTGCGGACGGTCCGGGTCTCCGGGTGCAGCGCCAGGCCGAAGGCGCAGACGGCGATGACCATCGCGTTGCGGGTGCCGACCTTGGAGTACTGCTGGGGGCCGTCCGCCTTCTTGATGTGGACGGTCTTGATGAGCTCGTCGGGCTGGAGCGCGTTGCGCTTCACGCCGGTGTAGAACTCGTCGATCGGGATGAAGCGGCTGCCGCGGGCCTGCGACTCGACCTCGACCTCGGCGCCGGCGGCGAGGAGGGCGGGGTGGGCGTCGCCGGCCGGGGAGGCGGTGCCGAGGTTGCCGCCGACGCCGCCGCGGTTGCGGATCTGCGGGGAGGCGACCGTGTGCGAGGCGAGCGCCAGGCCCGGCAGCTCGGCCCGCAGGTTCTCCATGATCTGCGTGTACGGGACGGAGGCGCCGAGTCGGACGTTCTCCTCGCCGACCTCCCACTCGCGCAGCAGCTCGATGCGGTTCAGGTCCAGCAGGTACTCGGGACGCCGGTGGTCGAAGTTGATCTCGACCATGACGTCGGTACCGCCGGAGATGGGGACGGCCGTGGGGTGCTCGGCCTTGGCGGCGAGCGCCTCCTCCCAGCTGGCGGGGCGAAGGAAGTCCATGGTGGCTCTCTTCTAGTGATTCCGGGGATCGGGGGCGGACGACTGGGCCCTGGGGGACGTTCGGCCCTCGACTTCGTGTTCATGTCCTGTTCACGCGGTGTGTGGCCTAGTACACAAGCCCGCCGGGCCCGTGTGCAGTAACCGAAACCATGAAGGAGTTGGCCGGTGCCCCGGTACGTCTTGTAGATTCGAACGAAAGACGGGGAACGGCAACCTCGCTGTTTTCCCCTGGAAACGGTGGCACCACTCCACCGTCGACAACGCGACACCCACGATCACTGACACGAAGGAACGGCGGCGAGACCATGCGGCTGCGCGCACTGCTGGAGAACGACGCGCTCGGGCTGCGCCTGCTGGGCGGCGAGGAGGAGCTCGACCGCTCCGTCCGCGGCGTGATGACCACGGACCTCAAGGACCCCAGCCGGTACCTGTCCGGCGGCGAGCTGGTCCTCACCGGCCTGGCCTGGCTGCGGGACCCGGCCGACGCCGAGCCCTTCGTCCGGATCCTGGGCCAGGCCGGGGTCGCCGCGCTCGCGGCCGGCGAGGCCGAGCTGGGCGACATCCCCGACGATCTCGTACAGGCGTGTTCGCGCCACCGTCTGCCGCTCTTCGCGGTCAACGAATCCGTTGCGTTCGCGACGATCACCGAGCACGTTGTTCGACAGGTCTCCGGCGAGCGGGCGGGCGACCTGGCGGCCGTCGTGGATCGGCACAGGCGGCTGATGACCTCCGGCCCGGCGGGCGGCGGCCCCGAGGCCGTCCTCGACCTGCTCGGCTCCGACCTGGACCTGCGGGCCTGGGTCCTCTCCCCCACCGGGCGGCAGATCGCGGGGGCCGGCGAGCCGCTCGAACCGGCCCTCGCCGCCGGCCTCGCGGGCGAGCACCTGGCCGCCACCCGGACCGGCCGGCGCGGCCCGCACCGGCTGACCGTGAACGGCACCGCGTACTCGCTCTTCCCGATCCGGAACACCGGCCGCGCCGCCGGGCCCGCCGCCCGGGACGTGCGCGAGACGGTCCTGTCGGACTGGCTGCTCGCCGTCGAGGCCGACGCCGGGGAGTGGCCGGCCGCCCGGCTCGACCTGCTCCAGGGCGTCACCCAGCTGATCTCCGTCGAGCGCGACCGGCGCGACGCGGCCCGTACGGTGCGTCGCCGGCTCGCCCAGGAGGTCCTCGAACTGGTGCAGACCGGCGCCGCGCCGGCCGAGATCGCGGCCCGGCTGCGGGTCGCCGCCCCGGTGCTGCTGCCCGGTCTCGGCGCCGCCCCGCACTGGCAGGTGGTCGTGGCCCGCGTCGAGTGGGACCAGGAGGGCGGGCAGTCCCCGGTGGAGCCCGGCCCGGTCACCCAGGCGCTCCTGGAGGAGATCCTGGTCGACCCGGCGACGGTCGGCGCCGACTCCGCCGACCGGATCGCCGTCGCCCACACCGGCGACGAGGCCATCGCGCTGGTGCCGCTGGCCGCGGGGCCGCTGCCGGAGAGCGAGGACGACGGTCCGGCGCCCGCGCTGGGCCTGCACGCCGACGCCCTGCTCGCGGCGGTACGGGCCCCGCTCTCGGCGGGCCTCGCCGACGACGGGCGGCTCACGCTGGGCGTCAGCGCCGCCGTGCACTCGGCGGAGGGCCTGCGCGGCGCCCTGGAGGAGGCCCGGCACGCCCGCCGGGTGGCCGCCGCCCGCCCCGGCCGGGTCTGCGCGGCGGGCCACCACGAGCTGGCCTCGCACGTGCTGCTGCTGCCCTTCGTCCCGGACGACGTGCGGCGCGCCTTCACGGCCCGGCTGCTCGACCCGCTGCGCGACTACGACCGGCGCCACCGCGCGGAGCTGATCCCGACCCTGGAGGCGTTCCTGGACTGCGACGGCTCCTGGACGCGCTGCGCGACCCGGCTGCACCTGCACGTGAACACGCTGCGCTACCGGGTCGGCCGGATCGAGCAGCTGACCGGCCGCGACCTGTCCCGCCTGGAGGACAAGCTCGACTTCTTCCTGGCCCTGCGGATGAGCTGACCCCCTCCCCCGGCGGGGCCGGGCGTCCTCCGCCCGGTTCCGGAATTCACTCCTTCGGTTGAGTCCGGAGGAGTGGGGGAAGGGGGCCCGGGCCGCCCCTCCGGCGCGGCCCGGCTCCTCACCCCCCTCCCTGATCACCCCCGTGATCACGGGCCCCGACGCCCTCTGACGCCCCGTCGGCCCCGGTCCCGGCGGGGCGTCCCGGCCGTCCCGCGCCTTTGTGAAATTTTTCACCCGACCCCTTGGCCGGGTACGGCCGTTCGTGCTGAGATGCCGTCCTACTCAACAGCTCGATGGCGCGCTCGGGGAGGGCAATGTGGCGGACACCGCCATGTCTGGTTCCGAATCAGGGGGCGGCGCACGTCCGTCCCTCGCCTACGGCAAGGAGACTCCCGTGGAGACCGCCATATGGCGGCTCCGCTCCCGCGGCTGCTGGGCCGACGCGGCGGCGCTGCTCGCCCCCCGCGCCCACGAACCGGCCGCCGCGCTCGAACGGGCCGCGCTGCTGATCGAGCGCTGCCTCTACACCGAACAGGGCTGGGCCGAGGCTGAGGAGGCGCTGCGCGCCGCCGAGGCGGTCGCGGGCAGCGACGAGGAACGCGGGGCCGCGGCCTGCGAACGCGGCTACCTCGCCTACGCCTCCACCCTCCTCGGGGTGCGCGACCGGGCCGACGAGGCCCGGATGGCGCTGGGCCGGGCGGCGGCGCTGATCGCCCCCTCGGCGGCGGGCCGTCCGCTGCTCGACTACCGGCGCGGGCTGATCGCGCAGAACCTGGGCGACTCCCCGCAGGCGGCCCGGGCCGCGTACCGCCGCGCGCACGCCGGCGCCACCGCGCAGGGCGACTCGCTGCTGCTCTCCTCCACCTGGCGCCACCTCGCCGGACTGGCGCTGCGCGAGGGGGAGTTGGCGGAGGCCCGGCACGGCTTCGCCGAATCGCTGCGGATCCGGGAGGAGTTGGGCTACCTGGTCGGTACGGCTCCGGCGCTGACCGCCCTGGCGGACGCCGAGACGGAGCCGGAGGCGGGCCGGCTGCGCGCCGAGGCCCGCCGCCTCTTCCGCCTCCTCGGCGGCGTACCGACCTGGCTGGCGGGGCAGTTGACGCCCCGGGCGGCCATGTGAGCCCCCGGCGCCGAGGGGGCGTCACCTGCCATGCGGCTCCAGGCAGATGAGGCTCTCGTCGGTGCCGACCAGCAGGGCCCCGGTGGCCGTGACCGCGACGGCGCGGACCGCCGGGCCCGGCCGGAAGGCGCGCCGCCGGCCGCCCTCGGCGGGGATCAGCTCGACCCGGCCGTCGGCCCAGGCGGCCGCGACGAGCGGGCCGCCGGGGGCGGGCGCCGCGTGCAGGGCGACGACCGGCGCCCGGCGCTCCGCGAGCGGTTCGGGGACCGGCGGCCGCCCGGGCGTCCAGAGCCGTACGGTGCCGTCGGCGCCGCCCGAGCAGACGAACGGGGTCTCGGACTCGACGGCGGTCACGGCGGTGACCCGGCCGCTGTGCGAGGCGGCCTGGTGGAGGCCGTTGACGCCGAAGGCGTGGACCGAGCCCAGCCGGTCCCCCACCACCACCGACCCCGCGATGGCCGCGAGCGCCGTGCCCGGGTGCCGGGACAGGGTGGTGGAGACGGCCTCGGTGAGCCGTTCCAGATAGGGCGGGCGGGGCGCCGTGCCCCGTACGGTGTGCAGCCGGCCGCGCTCGTCGAGGAGCAGCACCGTGCCGTCGGCGGTGGGGGCGAGGGCGGTGATCCCGCCGCCGGCCCGGTGGGCGAGCCGCCCGGCGCCGGAGGCGTCCGCCTCCCGCAGCAGCCGGACGGTGCCGGTGCGGTCGCCGACGAGCACCAGCTCGGCCGAGGGCCCGCCGGCCGTCGCGCCGAGCACCGCGACCGGGCCGGGCCACGGCGGGGTGACGTCGCCCCGGTGCCGGGCCCACCGCACCCGCCACGGAGCGGGTGACGCCCGCTCCGCGAGGGCGGGCCGCAGCCGGGGGTCGGCGCCGTCGCCGAGCGCGGTGAGCAGCACCAGCGCGCGGCCGGCCGGCCCGTCCGCCGCGCAGAGCGCCTGCCCGGCCCGCAGCCAGGCGTCGCGCAGCCCGCCGTGGTCGTCGGCGGAGGCGGTCGCGTATCCGGTGGTGACGAGGAGCGGGTCGGCGGCGCAGACGGCGGCGGGGTCGGAGAGGTCGGGAAGCGGCGGGACGGGCGGGGCGGACCCGGGTCCGGCGTCGCCTTCGAGGTCGACCACGGTGGTGCGGGCGGCCCGGGGCGGCCGGGTGCCGGTGCGGGCCTCCACCACGAGCCGGAGCCGCCCGAGCCCGGCGAGGCCGGCGAGCAGGTCGGCGACGGCCTCCGGTTCGGCGGCGGCGTGCAGATCGGTGAGGAGGAGCACGGTCCGGCCGGTGCGGCGGGCCTCGCTGGTGGCGAGGGTGGGGACGAGGTCGGCCGGGGTCCTGGCGACCACGCCGAGCCGGTTCGCGAGCGTCCAGGCCACGCCGAGGGCGCTCTGTCCGGCGAGCGGCACCAGGATCCGGTCGGTCCTGGCCCGGCCGCGCCGGGCCCTGGTCTCGTGGGCCGCGAGCCATCCGAGGAGGGCGGTCTTGCCGCTGCCGGGGGCGCCGGTGACCAGGCAGAGGCGGGGCGCGTCGGGGTCGGTCAGCCAGCCGAGCAGGGCGGCGGCCTCGGGCCGCGTACCGGAAGGTCGGCGTCCGTCCGGCGGGGACGGGATCGCGGACGGCATGGGGCAACCTCACGGGCGGCGCGGTGCGGGCGGCTGTCGACCACGACCTTAGTGGGCGCGGGGCCCGGGGAGACCGCCCGTCGCGGGACCGGTCTTCCGGGGGCGCCGCTTCTCCGGGTCGCGGCCCGCCGCGGCGGCCGTGCCCCGCGGCCCCGCCCCGTCCCGTCCGGGCTCCCCCGCTCCCGCCGGTCCGGCGGGAGCGGGGGCTCAGCCGTTCGCGCCGGTGAAGTGCTCCCGGACCAGTTGCTCGACGACCGGGAGGTCCTGGGCGGCCAGGGCGTCGAGGAGGGCGGTGTGTTCGGCGGCGTCCGCGACGAGGTCCGCGTGGCGCGGGACGGGGGCGCTGAGGAGCGGCCACTGGGAGCGCCGGTGCAGGTCGTCGGCGATGGTCAGGAGCTGGTCGTTGCCGGCGAGGGCGAGGACCGCGCGGTGGAAGGCGCGGTCGGTCTCCGCGTAGTGCGCCCGGTCGCCGCGGGCCGCGGCGGCGCCGGTGGCCTCGGCGAACGGGCGGAGCGCGGCCCAGTCGCGGGCCGGGACGGTGCGGGCGAGGCGCAGCATGACCGGGACCTCGATCAGGGCCCGTACCTCGGCCAGCTCGGCCAGCTCGCGGGGGGTGCGGACGATCACCCGGAAGCCGCGGTTGGGGACGACCTCGACGGCGCCCTCGACGGCGAGGCGCTGCATGGCCTCCCGGACGGGGGTCGCGGAGACGCCGAAGCGCTCGCCGAGGACGGGGGCGGAGTACACCTCGCCGGGGCGCAGCTCGCCGGCGACGAGGGCGGTCCGCAGGGCGTCGAGGATCTGGCCCCGGACGGAGTGGCGCCGGACGGCGCGCGGGCCGTCGCCGGGGAAGGGGTACGGGGCCTCGCCGTGGGTGTGCTCGCCCCGGGCCTGCTCGCCGCGGGCCTGTCCGGGGACGCGCGGGGCCTCGGGGGCGGTCCCGTACGCGGGGTCCGGCCGCCCGTCCCCGGGGTCGCCGAATCGCACGGACGACCCGTCCGTCGCCCGCCCGCGCGCTGCGCCCTGCTCCACTCGGGTCCTCCTGCGGCCTCGTGCCGGGCCCGGCTCGCGATGCCGGGGTCCCCTGTGCACCATAGGCGAACGGACCGTTCCGCGGGACCGCGCTCACGAGGCGCAGGTGGGAAGGGGTCCGCGGGTGGTGAGACGCGATGCCGTTTCGGGTAAGGTAAGGCTAACCTGCTAACGATCGCGATTCGGTGGTCCGCATGACCGTCCCCGCTCTGCTGCCCTCCCCGCTCGCCTCGCCCGTCGCGGCCGCGTACGCCCGGCTCACCGAGGTGTTCCCCGGCCTGCGCGTGGAGGAGACCGCCGGGGACGAACGCCTGCCGAAGGGCGCCGGCTGGGTCCGCGCCGAGGACCTCGCCGCCGGCGGGGCCGCCCTGGACGCCTTCCTCGCCTGGGACGACGCCCAGACGCTCCGGGACTACGGACAGCAGGCCCGCCCCGACGTCGTCGCCGGCTTCGGGCTGCACCGGTACGCCTGGCCCGCCTGCCTCCTGGTGACCGTCCCCTGGTTCCTGCACCGCCGGGTCCCCCGCCTCCCCGCCGGCGCCGTCTCCTTCCAGCGCGCCCGGGGCCGGATGGCGGTCCGCGTCGAGGAGTTCGCCTGCCTGCCCGGCGACCCCGCCGCCGCCCTGCCCGGCGCCCGGGTGGTCGCCGGCGAGGAGGCCCTGCGGGCGGAGGTGCGCGCCTCGCTCGCCGAGCACTTCGAGGCCCTCCTGGAGGGCTTCGGCCCGCGGATGCGGCGGGGCCGGCGCGCCCTGTGGGGGATGGTGACGGACGAGGCCGTGGAGAGCCTCTGGTACATCGGCGCCCTGCTCGGCGAGGAGGCGCGGGCCATGGCCGAGCTGGAGGAGCTGCTGCCGGGCACCACCGGGAGGAAGCCGGAGAAGCCGTACGCCGGCGGGGCCGGCTTCCGGGCGCTGGCCGGGACCGAGGGGCCGGACGGCGCCCCCCGCGCCACCCGGGACCGGGCCGCCTGCTGCTTCTTCTACACGCTGCGCCCCGAGGACACCTGCCTCACCTGCCCCCGCACCTGCGACGAGGACCGGGTCCGGCGGCTCGCCGCCACCGCCTGAGACTCACACCACCCGGACGGGTGGCGCGAATCGAACTGAACTCCCCCTCTGTGGACGGCAGTTCGAGCAGAAGGTACCTATTCGTATGTCCTGAGCCCCCGTTGGCGTGCTCTTGCCCCGAAACCCCGTGGGCCCGCCGATCGGTCGGACAGTATGGGCGGCCCAACGCCCCACTGCGATGCGAGGGACACCGCATGAGACTGACCGACATATCGCTGGACTGGCTGCTTCCCGGCGGCGTGATGGTGGCCGGGGTCCTGACGGCGGTGGCGGTGCTCGCGCGCGGAAAGCGCGCCGGTGACCAGGCCGCGGCCGAGGACTCCTGGGAACGCAGCGAGGAGCGCCGCAGACGCAAGGAGGCCATCTACGGATTCGCCTCCTACGGGCTGCTGTTCTGCTGCGCCGCGGTCGCGGCGGCGCTCTCCTTCCACGGGCTCGTCGGCTTCGGCCGGCAGAACCTCAACCTGAACGGCGGCTGGGAGTACCTGGTGCCGTTCGGCCTCGACGGCGCCGCGATGTTCTGCTCGGTGCTCGCCGTCCGCGAGGCCAGCCACGGTGACGCGGCCCTCGGCTCCCGTCTCCTGGTCTGGCTCTTCGCGGGGGCCGCCGCCTGGTTCAACTGGGTGCACGCCCCGCGCGGCCTGGGCCACGACGGGGCCCCGCAGTTCTTCGCGGGGATGTCCCTGTCGGCGGCGGTCCTCTTCGACCGGGCGCTGAAGCAGACCCGCCGGGCGGCGCTGCGCGAGCAGGGCCTGGTGCCCCGCCCGCTGCCGCAGATCCGGATCGTGCGGTGGCTGCGGGCGCCCCGGGAGACCTTCGCGGCCTGGTCGCTGATGCTCCTGGAAGGCGTACGGACCCTGGACGAGGCCGTGGACGAGGTCCGGGAGGACCGGCGCGAGAAGGAGCAGAACCGGATCCGCCGGCGCGAGCAGGCCAAGCTCGACCGGGCGCGGATCAAGGCGCTCAACCGGCAGCACCGGGCCTTCGGGCGCGGCGGACGCCAGGTGGAGGTGGCGGCGCTGAACGCCGCCGGGGCCGGCGGGGGCCAGACCCCCGGGTCCGGGTCGGGTTCCGCGACGGCGGCCGTGCCGGCGGCCGTCGCGGAACCCGCCATAGCGGACCCGGGACAACTGCCGCTACGGCCCCGGCCCTCCCTGCAAGCCGTGAGGGGAAGTGAGGCGCGGACGGTGGACCTCACCGCGGAGGACGACACCCAGGCGCTCCCCCGGCTCGACTCCCTGGAGGCCAAGCTCTCCGAGATGGAGCGGATGCTCGGCTAGCACGGCCTTCCCACCCCCCGCGGCGGGGCCGCCCCTCAGGCGGCCCCGCCGTTCAGTTCGAACCAGACGACCTTGCCGCCGCCGTGCTCCTCGACGCCCCAGGAGTCGGCGAGCTCCCTGACCAGGAAGAGCCCCCGGCCGTGCGTACCGTCGTCGGCGGGCGGTACGAGCGGCGCGGCGAGTCCGGGCTCGAAGTCACGGACCTCGACCCGGAGTTGTCCGGGGTCGACGGTGGCGGACACGACGGCGCCGTGCCCCGTGTGGACGAGCGCGTTGGTGACCAGCTCGCTGGTGAGGAGTTCGGCGACGTCACCGGCGCCCGGTCCGCCCCAGCCGCCCAGGAGCTCGCGTAACGCGTGACGGACCTCGGGCACCGCCGTCAGGTCCGCTCCCCCCACCTTCCTGAGCAGTTGAGTCGGCTGTCGTGCCTTCCCGGCCATAACCCCCACCCAGACGTCGCGTCGAACAGGCTCACGGGGATGCATGCCCCGACGGATGGCCCGCATTCCTGCCGGACCGTCGGCGAACGGACGCGGCGGGGCGAATCGGGCCGGGAGGGCCGCCCTGCCGGGCGCCTACGGCCGGGGGACGTTGCGGAGGTTGGAGCGGGCCATCTGGAGCATCCGGCCGACCCCGCCGTCGAGGACGATCTTGCTGGCGGAGAGGGCGAAGCCGGTCACCATGTCCGCGCTGATCTTCGGCGGGATGGAGAGGGCGTTGGGGTCGGTGACGACGTCGACCAGGGCCGGGCCCTTGTGTCTGAAGGCGTCCTTGAGGGCGCCGGCGAGCTGCTTCGGCTTCTCGACGCGGACGCCGTAGGCGCCGGCGGCCCGGGCGACGGCGGCGAAGTCCGGGTTGCGGTGGCTCGTGCCGTACGAGGGCAGTCCGGCGACCATCATCTCCAGCTCGACCATGCCGAGCGAGGAGTTGTCGAACAGCACGATCTTCACGGGGAGTTCGTACTGGACGAGGGTGAGGAAGTCGCCCATGAGCATGGAGAAGCCGCCGTCGCCGGAGAGCGAGACGACCTGCCGGCCGCGGTCGGTGAACTGGGCGCCGATGGCCTGCGGCAGCGCGTTGGCCATCGAGCCGTGGCTGAAGGAACCGATGATCCGGCGGCGCCCGTTGGGGGTGAGGTAGCGGGCCGCCCACACGTTGCACATGCCGGTGTCGACGGTGAACACGGCGTCGTCGTCGGCGAGTTCGTCGAGGACGGAGGCGACGTACTCGGGGTGGATCGGGGTGCGCTTCTCCACCTTGCGGGTGTACGCCTTCACCACGCCCTCCAGGGCGTCGGCGTGCTTCTTCAGCATCTTGTCGAGGAAGCGGCGGTCGGTGCGCTCCCGGATCCGGGGGATGACGCAGCGCAGGGTCTCGCGGACGTCGCCCCAGACGGCGAGGTCGAGCCGGGAGCGGCGGCCGAGGCGCTCGGGGCGGACGTCGACCTGCACGATCCGGACGTCGTCGGGGAGGAAGGCGTTGTACGGGAAGTCGGTGCCGAGCAGGATCAGCAGGTCGCACTCGTGGGTGGCCTCGTAGGCGGCGCCGTAGCCGAGCAGCCCGCTCATGCCGACGTCGAAGGGGTTGTCGTACTGGATCCACTCCTTGCCCCGCAGGGCGTGCCCGACGGGGGCCTTGAGCCGCTCCGCGAACTGCATGACCTCGGCGTGGGCGCCGGCGGTGCCGCTGCCGCAGAAGAGCGTCACCCGTTCGGCCGCGTCGATCATCCGGACCAGGGCGTCGATCTCCGCGTCGCCGGGGCGGACGGTGGGGCGGGAGGTGACGAGGGCGCTGCCCGACGCCTTCTCGGGGGCGGGCTCGTCGGCGATGTCACCGGGCAGCGCGACCACCGAGACGCCGCCGCGGCCGACGGCGTGCTGGACGGCGGTGTGCAGCAGCCGGGGCATCTGCTTCGGACTGGAGATCAGCTCGCTGTAGTGGCTGCACTCGCGGAACAGCTGGTCGGGGTGGGTCTCCTGGAAGTAGCCGAGGCCGATCTCGCTGGAGGGGATGTGGGAGGCGAGGGCGAGAACGGGGGCCATCGAACGGTGGGCGTCGTACAGGCCGTTGATGAGGTGGAGGTTGCCGGGCCCGCAGGAGCCCGCGCAGGCGGCGAGGCGGCCGGTGACCTGCGCCTCGGCGCCCGCGGCGAAGGCGGCGGTCTCCTCGTGCCGCACCTGGATCCAGTCGATGGCGGGGTTGCGCCGGACGGCGTCGACGACCGGGTTCAGGCTGTCGCCGACCACGCCGTAGAGCCGCTGGACTCCGGCGCGGGCGAGGATGTCGACGAATTGTTCCGCTACGTTCTGTTTGGCCATGGGTCCATCAACACACGACCCGGCCCGTCACGCCTCCCAGACCGCCGCTCCCGTACGGTCATCGGCGTACCCCGTCACCCTCAGCTGGGTGTCGGCGAGGAAGGCGGCGAGGCCGGGGGGTTCGGCGCCGCTCCACCGGGCCGCCAGTTCCCGGGCGAGGGCGGGCTCGCCGCGCATCGGTTCGGCGAGGCCGGGCGAGGCGAGGAGGAGGGTGTCGCCGGGGCGGGCCACCGAGGCGCGGAAGCGGAAGGGTTCGGCCGGCGGCGGGACGGGGTCCTCGACGAGCGGTCCGGGCGCGGTGGTGATGCCGAGGTCCATGGTGAGCCGGTCGCCCTCCTCGGTCGCCTCGGGCGTGCCGTGCGGCGGGGTCGCGCCGAAGCCGACGACGGGCGCGCCGGTGACCGAGGCCGGGTCGGGCAGCAGCGGTTCGATGTCCTGCCAGGCGCCGTCGCGGAGCCGGAAGAGGCCGCCGCCGCCGATGCCGAAGAAGACCCGGGTCCGGCAGTCGGGGTCGGCGGGGATCAGCAGGCAGCGGAGGGTCGCGGTGTACGCGTGGGGTGCCGTGCCCCGCTCCGCCGCCCGGGCCCGGAGCCGGCCGTAGGTGCGGTCGGTGAGCCGGTGCAGGCCGGACTTGAGGTCGCCGCGGCGGCCGGAGCGGATGTCCTCGGCGAGCCGGGCGTGGCTGCGGCCGACGGCCTCGCCGATCCAGCGGCAGGCGTCGGCGGCGGCGAGGTGGGCGTCGTCGGCGGCGCGGGAGCCGGCGGCGACGGCGACCAGGACGAGGGCGGTCTCGTCGTGGCCGAAGCGGGCGGTGAGGAGGGCGTCCCGGCGGGGCTCGCCCCGGTAGCGGGCGGAGTCGCCGCGGACGGAGGCGGCGCGGAGGGTGGCGGTGCCGTAGCGGGCGCCGTCGAGGACGGTGTCGGCGACCAGGTCGCCGAGTTCGCCGGGCCGGGCGGCGGGCAGGGCGGTCGGCTCGGCCTCGTACGTGGGCGGCCGGCTGCCGACGAAATCGGTACGGGGCCGGGGCACCGGCACCTGCACGGTCGGCTCGTGCCCGGCGGGCACGCGCACCCGCACGGTGCGGTCGGTGCGGTCTTCGTTTCCCGGCTCCGGCCCGGCGGCCGCTCCGGCCCCGGCCTCCGGTCCCGGCTCGGGCACGTCGTCGTCGGAGGAGGACGGGGGCGGGGGCGGCGACGGGAAGGTGCGGGGTCCGCTGACGGGCGCCTCCCACGGCGCCGGCCCGAGCACCGCCTGCGCGGGCGGACCGGCCGGGCGGGCCGGCGGGGCGGGCGGTACGGCCTCGGGGGGCGCGGGGGCCTCGGCCGGCGGGGCGGCCGGGCGGTCCGGCGGGGGCAGGACGGTCCGGGCGGCGCGGGGCGGACCGGCCGGCGGGGCGGCCACGGCCGGGTGGGCCGGCGGGGGCGGGAGGAGCGGCGCGGCCGCGGGAGGCGCCGGAGGCGGGGGCGCGGGGGCGGTCGCGGGAGGCGGCGGGGGCGGGGCGGCGTCGGGCGCGGTGGCCCGGGTGGCGGAGGCGAAGCGGGCGTCGAGGCTGTCACCCGAGGCCGTCGGGGCGGTGTCCTCCGCCGCTTCGTCGTAGAGCGCGTCCCACCAGTTGTCCCCCTGCTGCGTCATGCCCTTATTGTCCACCGCGGGCGGCCCGGGAAAACGGGACACGAGAAAAACCGTTGCTGCGAATGGGTGGTCCGCCGGACGACCCCACCCCCCACGGGAAGGACGTCCGGCGGACCGGCGTGGTCAGCGCACGTCGTAAGCGCGGACCACGGTCTGGGTGACGGAGTTGCCGTGGGCGTCCGTCAGTTCGGTCCTCAGGGTGACCGGCTTGCCCGTCGCGCCCGCGTGGTTCACGGTCGCGGTCCAGGTGCCGTTCTGCCGGGTGACCGGTGCCTCGGTCCAGGTCGTACCGCCGTCATAGGAGTACGAGAGCTCGGCCGAGGTGAGAGCGCCCGCCTTGTAGCCGGCGTGTCCCGTCGCGGTCAGGCCGATCTTCTGGCCGTCGGTCGCCGCGAGGGTCTTGAGTCCGTCCGCCGGCAGATCGTACCGGGGGAAGAGGATCGGGATGCTCTGAGAATAGACGGTCTCGTCGAGCCGGGAGGTGAATTTCCAGATCGACCGCACGGAGGTGGAGCGGGCCCAGTTCCGGTTGCCGAGCTTCATGGTGTTCTGTTCCAGCTCGTACGCGCCGGGTTCGGCGGGCACCTCGAAGACCCCGAACGGCCAGGCGTTCTCGCCGATGGTCTCGCCGTCGCGGCGCAGCCGCAGGTTGCCGATGTCGCCGAAGGAGCCCGGCTCGGCGTGGTGGGAGCCGTCGCCCCACATCGCGGCGGCGAAGCCGATGAGGTTGCCCTGGCGCTCGGAGACGAGGACGGGCTCGCCGTCGGCGCCGCGCGGGGCGGTCGGGGCGAGGACGCCGTCGTACCAGCGCTCGGTGCGGTGCTCGCCGGCGGCGTACGCGTGCCGGTCGCCGGCCATCAGCTCGCCGTAGGGGAAGCTGCTGCCGAGGTACTGGTGCCAGACGGTGTCGCCGGGCGTGTAGTACTCGGTGCGGGTTCCGGGGGCGGGGACGGTCTCCAGGCCGGCGAAGCCGACGGAGACGCCGTTCGGGCGGGACGCGGACGGGAAGTTCATGAAGTCCGCGGCGACGCCGGCCGAGCCGACGGTGACGTCCGAGCGGCCGAGGCGGGCGTCCCGGACCCGGTACGCGCGGTCGTCGTCGACCTCGCCGGTCTCGGGGAAGGCGAGGGTGTAGACGTACGGGGTCCTCGCCGTGGCCTTCCAGTGCAGGGTGACCTCGCCGGCGGCGAGCCGCTCGCGCAGCGCGCCGGCCTCGGCGGCCGGGACCGCGAGGACGGGCAGGCCGGCCCCGGTGAAGCCGCCGGCCGGGTACCAGCGGGCCGTCGAGGCGTGGTGGACGACCACGCCGACCGCGCCGGCGGCCTTGGCGTCGCGGGCCAGGGCGGCGACGCCGGTGACGCCGTCGGGGACGGTGACCAGGGCGAGGCGGCCCCGGACGCCGGCGGCCCCCAGCTCGTCCGGGGTGCCGGTGCCGGCGTCGACGAGGGCGGCGGAGCCGGTGCCGTCGAGGTTGTCGGAGCCGGTGGAGGCGGTCACCGGGTGGAGGTCCAGGCCGTCGCCGGTGCGCAGGGAGGTGATCTGCGGGGCGGCGGCGCGCCAGTAGCTGCCGGACTCGAAGGAGCCGTCGCGGGCCTCGCCCTCGACGGAGGCGTAGTAGGCGCGGAGGGTGCGCGGTCCGACGGCGGTGCCGGCGTGCAGCCAGGTGTCGTCCCAGGAGCGGGCGAAGGCGAGGGTGGCGCCGCGGAGTTCGGACGGCCGGTCGGTGCGGACCGAGAGCCGGGCGGCCTCGCGGGCGTCGAGGACGACCGTGGTGTCCTTCCTCAGTTCCAGCTGCGGCCGGGCGAGGTGGGTGAGCGAGTCGGTCAGCGTGGCGCCCTCGCCGGCGTCGGGGGTGGTGACGAAGGAGGTGAGGAAGTAGCTGCCGGGGCGCAGGCGGTAGACCTGGTCGGCGGCGCCCTCGTTGAACCGGCGCTCGCCGGTGGCGGTGTCGGTGCCGATGACGTCGAGCGAGGAGGCGCCGTCGGCGGGGTTGCCCTGACGGTCGATCAGTTTGACGCGGAGGGTGACGGTCTCGGGCTCGACGTGGAGCGAGAAGGGGGTGGAGACGTGCACGCCGCCGGGGGCGGTGGCGACGACCCTGCCGGTGACGTCGCCGTACTGGGCGCGCTCCAGGCGGGCGGTGGGGTCGACGGTCAGCGGGACCTCGACGGTGGCGCCGGCCGGGACGGTGACGGTGCGCCGGCCGAGGCGGGCGACCGCGGACCGCACGGCGGAGCCGTCGTTGCCGGTGACCCTCTCGACGGCGAGGTCGAGGGTGACCGGGGTGTCGGAGGTGTTGGTGTAGGGGACGGCGACCGTGGTGCGGTCGCTCCTGTTCTGCGGCCAGGGGAAGGTGCCGCCCTGGACGGCCGGGGCGGAGAGGACCGTCTGGTCGATCGCGGCCTTGACGTCGAGCCGGCCGCCGCCGGTCTCCCGGACGTCGCCGGGGACGTCGCTCCGCGCGGAGGAGACCAGCGCGGCCTTCAACTGCTGGGCGGTCCAGTCGGGGTGACGCTGCTTCAGGACGGCGGCGGCGCCCGCGACGTGCGGGGTGGCCATCGACGTACCGGACATCGCCCGGTACGCGTAGAGGCCGCGGCCGCCGGCCGCGGCGGCGGAGATGCCGACGCCGGGGGCGGCGATCTCCGGCTTGAGGGTGTGGGCCTCGTCGGCCACGGGGCTGCGGCTGGAGAAGGACGCGGTGGAGTCGTCGCGGTCGGTGGCGCCGACGGTGAGGACGCCGGGCGCGCAGCCGGGCGAGGAGACCGAGTTGAGGGACGGGCCCGCGTTGCCGGCGGCGACGACGAAGAGCGTGCCCTCGTTCTTGGCGAGTTCTTCGGCGGCGGCGCTCAGGGGGTCGTCGCAGTCGGTCTCGGAGGGGTTGCCGAGGCTCATGGAGACGACGTCGGCGCCCTGGGCGACGGCCCACTCCATGCCGGCGATGATCCACGAGGTGGCGCCGGAGCCGCTGTCGTTCAGGACCTTGCCGTTGAGGAGCCGGGCGCCGGGGGCGACGCCCTTCTTCTTCCCGCCGCTCGCGGCGCCGGAGCCGCCGACGGTGGAGAGGGTGTGGGTGCCGTGGCCGCCGCGGTCGGCGTCGGTGTCGGAGTCGGTGAAGTTCTCCGAGGCGACGATCCGGCCCTTGAGGTCGGGGTGTTCGGCGTCGGCGCCGGTGTCGAGGACGGCGACCTCGGTGCCGGTGCCGTCGTAGCCGGCGGCCCAGGCCTCGGGGGCGCGCACCTGGGCGGTGGAGCGCTCCAGGAGCGCCTCGACCTTGCGGTCGAGCCAGAGCTTCTCGATGCCGGCGGAGGCGGAGCGGGCGGCGGGTGCGGAGACCTCGGCCCAGAAGGTGGCGGCCTGCTTCTTGTCGGCCGCGAGGGCGACGCCGCCGATGGTCTTCAGGACCTGGCCGCGGTGGGCGCCGCGCGGGGCGGGCGGGGCGGCGAACCCGGAGCGGGAGGGCGCGGAGCCGTAGACGGCGATCAGCGGCAGCGTGGGGGTGGAGGCGTCGTCGTAGCCCTGGCGGACCAGGCCGGTGACGTTGAAGAGCTCCTCGTCGACCAGGTCGGCGGCGAGCGCGTCGGTGGCGGCCTCGGGGTAGACGTAGAGGTCCCGGCCGGAGCGGCGGGTCTGGACCAGCGGCACGGTGCCGTCCGGACGGGGGAGCACGGTGGCGGCGGGGGCGCCCCGCTCGTCCCGGCTCACCAGGACCCGGTCGCCGGTGACCAGGGTCACCGTGGCGGGCCTCCCCCGGTCTTCGGCCGGGGGGACCCCCGTCTCGCCTCGCTCGCCGGCGCGGGCCTGGGCCTCGCCGCCCACCACGGGACGTTCGGCGGACCCGCCGGCCGGCGGCTGGGCCGCGACGGACGGCAGGGCCGCGGTGACGGCCAGGACGGCGGCGGTCGCCGTCCCCAGGGCCGTACGCGAAATCGGACGCATCGCTCTCCCCATCGAAATCCGGACAACGGGCGCAAGTCACCCGTAACCGGAGGTGGTTGGTGCTGCGGTGGCGCCACATTGGCAGAGGTGAGGGCGGTACAGGGATGATGGGCGCGGCGGGAATACGCCGTGGCCGATTCCCGCCAGGTCACCAACGGAACGAATGCCTCCGGAGAACGCGCGCGGAACGTCGCGTGCCGTCCGCCGGCGGCACGGCGAGGGGCGGGAACCGATGCTGGGAGCGATAGGACTGGACGAGCGGCAGGAGTCCGCCTACCGGGCGCTGATCGCGCTCGGGGCGGCCGAGGTCACCGATCTGGCACACCGGCTGTCGCTGCCCGAACAGGACACCGAGCGGGCGCTGCGCCGCCTGGAGGCGCAGGGGCTCGCCGCCCAGTCCTCGGCGCGCACCGGCCGCTGGGTGGCGGCGCCGCCCGGGGTGGCGCTCGGCGCCCTCCTCACCCAGCAGCGGCACGAGCTGGAGCAGGCGGAGCTGGCGGCGGCGCTGCTCGCGGAGGAGTACCGGGCGGAGGCGACCGAGCCGGCCGTCCACGACCTGGTCGAGGTGGTCACCGGCGCGAGCGCCGTCACCCACCGTTTCCTCCAGCTCCAGCTGGGCGCGGCGGAGGAGGTCTGCGCGCTGGTCACCGGCAAGCCGATCGCCGTCTCCGGGATGGAGAACGACGCGGAGGAGCTGGCCGCCGGGCGGGGCGTCCGCTACCGGGTGGTCATCGAGCGGGAGGTGCTCACCCTCCCCTCCGGGCTGCTCGAACTCTCCGCGGCGCTCGGCCGCCAGGAGCAGATCCGGGTCGTCGACCGGGTACCGACCAAGCTGGTGGTCGCCGACCGCAGCCTCGCGATGGTCCCGCTCACCGGCCGGGGCGCCGAGCCGGCCGCCCTGGTGGTGCACGCGAGCGGCCTCCTGGAGTCCCTGATGGGCCTCTTCGAGGCGGTGTGGCGGGACGCGCTGCCGCTGCGGCTCGGCGCGAGCGCGCAGATCACCGAGGACCAGGCCCCCGGCCCGGACGCCACCGACCTGGAGATCCTCTCCCTGCTGCTCGCCGGCATGACCGACGCGAGCGTGGCCAAGCAGCTGGACCTGGGCCTGCGGACGGTCCAGCGCCGGGTGAAGGGGCTCATGGAACTGGCCGCCGTGACGACCCGCCTCCAGCTCGGCTGGCACGCGTACGAGAAGGGCTGGGTCGCCCGCCGCTGAACCCGGCCGGGCCCGGGGCCCCGGCGGCGGGGGCGGGACGGGCGGAGGAGCGGGCCGGGCCGGGCGGAGGAGCGGGGCGGGCCGGGCGGAGGGGTGGTGGCCACCCCTTCGGCCCTCGCGACCTGCGGGAACGCCGGTTCTGGGGGAGGCTGGGGCGCGTGGGTGTGTGGCAGCTCCTGATGGTCGCCGCGGTCATGCTCCTCGGCCTGTTCGGGGTGCTCGCCCCCGGTGTGCCGGGCAGTTGGCTGGTGTGGGCCGCCGTGCTCTGGTGGTCGCTGCACGAGCGGACCGGCCTCGCCTGGATCCTGCTCGTCTCCTCGACCGCCCTGCTGCTCCTCACCCAGGTGGTGGTCTGGCAGCTGCCGCCCCGCCGCTTCCGGGGCGTGGGCCTGACCCGCCGGACCATCGGGTACGCGGGCGGCGGCGCCCTCCTCGGCTTCGTGCTGCTCCCGGTGGTCGGCGCGGTCCCCGGCTTCGTCGGCGGCGTCTACCTCTCGGAGCGCCTCCGCCTCGGCGGCCACGGCCAGGCCCGCGCCGCCACCCGCGCGATCATGCGGGCGGCCGGGACGAGCGTGCTGGTCGAGCTCTTCGCCTGTCTGCTGATCGTGGGGGCGTGGGCGGGCGCCGTCCTCCTGGGCTGAGCTCCAGGTAGCGCCGGGCGTACGACCTCCAGGGCCTCCACTCCGGCGCGTCCGGGCCGTCCGGGGCCGGGACGTCCGGGTCGCCGAGGGAGCGGGTGCGGATCAGGGCGGCGGCCCCGGCGCCGACGCCGGGGAGGGCGCCGAGGAGGCGGGCGGCCTCGTCGCGGTCGGCGCCCGGGTCGAGGCGGAGGCTCCCGTCGGCGAGGGCGCGGGCGAGGGGGCCGGCGACGGGGTGGCCGGTGAGGTCCGCGGGGGCGGGGAAGAGGGCGCGGAGCGTGCCGTCGGGGGCGGTCAGCGGGGTGCCGAGCTCCGCCAGGACGCGGGCCGACTCCCCGGGGCCGAGCACGGCCCGGAGGGCGTACTCCTCCGGGTCGGCGGCGCCCGGCGACCGGAGGCCCGGGCGGGCCGCGACCCGGTCGGCGAGGCGCGGGTCGGCGCCGAGCCGCTCGGTGACCGCGTACGGGTCGGCGTCGAGGTCGAACAGGCGGCGCAGCCGGTGCACGGCGGTGGTGAGGTCGCGCAGTTCGGCGAGGTGCAGCCGGGCCTCCAGCCAGGTGCCGGGCGCCCGCTCGTCGACGGCGACGACGCCGGGGCCGTACGGCAGCCGCAGGGTGCGCCGGTAGGTGCGGGCGCCGGGCGGCCCGGTGACCTCCTCGACGCCCGGCAGGGCCTCGGCGGCGAGCAGGTCGAAGACCCGGTCGGCGGCGTACGGCCCCCGGTGGGCGAGCCGCAGCGGCACGCCGGCGGCGGCCTCGGCGCCCGGCACGCGGGCCGTCTCGGCGCGCAGCTCGGTCGGGGTGCGGGCGTACACGGCCCGGATGGTGTCGTTGAACTGCCGGATCGAGGCGAAGCCGGCGGCGAAGGCGATCTCGGTCACCGGCAGCGCGGTGGTCTGGAGCAGCACCCGGGCGGTGTGGGCCCGCTGGGCGCGGGCCAGCGCCACCGGTCCGGCGCCCAGCTCGGCGGTGAGCTGGCGCTGGACCTGGCGGGTGCTGTAGCCGAGGCGGACGGCGAGGCCGGGGACGCCCTCGCGGTCCACGACGCCGTCGCCGATCATCCGGACCGCCCGGCCGACGACGTCGGCCCGGACGTTCCACTCGGCGGAGCCGGGCACCGCGTCGGGCCGGCAGCGGCGGCAGGCGCGGAAGCCGTGGCCCTGGGCGGCGGCGGCCGTCGGGAAGAAGGCGACGTTCCGCCGCTTGGGGGTGACGGCGGGGCAGCTGGGCCGGCAGTAGATGCCGGTGGTGCGGACGGCGAAGAAGAACTCCCCGTCGAACCGCGCGTCCCTGCTGCTCACCGCCTGGTAGCGGGTGTCGCTCTCGTGGTCCGGGTCCGTCATGCCTCCAGTGTGCGGCGGCGGACCGCCGCGCACTGGCGGGATTCGGACATGGCGTCCGGGCTACCGGAGCCGGCCCTCCCGCTTGAAGGCCATGGCGGCGCGCCCCTCGGCGCCCTTGCGCTTCCAGTCCTTGCGGATCTCGCCCCGCAGCCGGGCGTCGGTCTTGGCGACGATCCGCTGGTTCTCCCGGAGCAGCTTGCGGTAGCTCTCCAGGCGGCGCGCGGACAGGGTGCCGTCGTCGAGGGCGGCGACCACCGCGCAGCCCGGCTCGGACGCGTGGGAGCAGTCGTGGAAGCGGCACTCCGCGGCCAGTTCCTCGATCTCCGCGAAGGTCTGTCCGACGCCGGCCTCGGCGTCCCACAGGCCGACCCCGCGCAGCCCCGGCGTGTCGATGAGGACCCCGCCGCCGGGCAGCACGAAGAGGTTGCGGGTGGTGGTGGTGTGCCGGCCCTTGCCGTCCACGTCACGGGCGGCCTGCACGGTCATGACGTCCTCGCCGACGAGGGCGTTGGCGAGGGTGGACTTCCCGGCGCCGGAGACGCCGAGGAGGACGGTGGTGCCGCCGGCGACGACGGCCGCGAGGACGTCGACCCCCTCCCCGTCGACCGAGCTGAGCGGCAGCACCTCGACGCCGGGCGCGACCCCCTGGACGTCCTCCACCAGGTGGGAGAGGACGACCGGGTCGGGCACCAGGTCGGCCTTGGACAGGACGACGGTCGGCTGGGCGCCGGACTCCCAGGCGAGGGCGAGGAACCGTTCGATCCGTCCGAGGTCCAGCTCGACGGCGAGCGAGACGGTGATGACCGCGTGGTCGACGTTGGCCGCGAGGATCTGCCCCTCGGACCGCTTGGACGAGGTCGACCGCGCGAACGCCGTCCGCCGCGGCAGGCAGGCCCGTACGTACCGGGGGTCACCGGCCCCCTCGGGGTCCACGGCGGCCCAGTCGCCGGTGCAGACGACCCGCAGCGGATCGTGCGGCGTCACGAACGCCGTGTCCGCGCGGACGACCCCGTCGGCGGTGGCGACGTCGCACTGCCCCCGGTCGACCCGGATCACCCGCCCCGGGACGAGCCCCTGGGCGGCGTACGGCGCGAAGCTCTCGGCCCAGCCGGCGTCCCAGCCGTGGGCGTCGAGGACGGAGGAGGAGAAGGAGGAGGAAGAAAGGGAGGAAAGCGGGAAAGACAAGGGGAACCCTTCGAAGGGCGGCCCCGGCCGCGCGCTCCGCGCGCGAGTCGATGGGATGTCAGCCGGAGACCACAGGGGTGGGAACGATGAACTCCTGCATGCGGGCACAGCCCGTCACCGTGACAGTCATCACTGTCCTCACCTCCTGCTTCGTCTCGACGCACCGACTCCGTCCCCTTGTCCGGGAACGGATGAGCAGAACCATAGCCCCGCCCCGGGGGACGGCACCACCGATTAAAGGAGGCCGCCGTCGACCGCTCGGGAGGGGCGGGGCGGGGTCAGCCCGTCGTGGGGGTGCCGGGCCGGGTGTAGCGGCGGACGCGGTAGCGCAGACCGGTCGTCGAGATCCGCCAGCCCCCGTCCTCGGCGACCGTCCACTCCGGGCCCAGGGCCGGGGCGTGGGCGTCGCCGTCCACGTGCGTGTCGACTTCCGTCACGGAGAGCTCCGTGGCGTGTCCCAGGGCGGCGCGGTAGATCTCCCCGCCGCCGATCACCCAGGTCCGCGCGGGGGCGGCCGCCGGCTCCGGGGGCTCGGCGGCGCGTGCCAGCGCCTCCTCGACGGACCCGGCGCGCTCCGCTCCTTCGGCCGCCCACCGGGGGTCGCGGGTGACGACGATGTTCCGCCGTCCGGAGAGCGGGCGGAACCGCGCGGGCAGCGAGTCCCAGGTCTTGCGCCCCATCACCACCGGGTGTCCGAGGGTGGTCGCCTTGAAGTGCGCCATGTCCTCCGGCAGGCGCCAGGGGATCGCGTTGTCCGCACCGATGACGCCGTCGGGCGTCTGGGCCCAGATCAGTCCGACGTTCACACCGCCACCGGAGCCTTGATCGCCGGGTGGTGCCGGTAGTCGACCACCTCCACGTCCGCGTAGGCGTAGTCGAACAGCGAGTCGGCCTCGGCCAGACGCAGCCGGGGGAACGCGTACGGGGTGCGCGAGAGCTGCTCGCGCACCTGGTCGACGTGGTTGTCGTAGATGTGGCAGTCGCCGCCGGTCCAGATGAAGTCGCCCGGTTCGAGGCCGACCTGCTGCGCCACCATGTGGGTGAGCAGCGCGTAGCTGGCGATGTTGAAGGGCACGCCGAGGAACAGGTCCGCGCTGCGCTGGTACAGCTGGCAGGAGAGCCTGCCGTCGGCGACGTAGAACTGGAAGAAGGCGTGGCAGGGCGCCAGCGCCATCCTGTCCAGTTCGGCGACGTTCCAGGCGGAGACGATCATCCGGCGGGAGTCCGGGTCCCGGCGCAGCGTGTCGAGCACCTCGGTGATCTGGTCGACGTGCCCGCCGTCGGGGGTGGGCCAGGAGCGCCACTGGGCTCCGTAGACCGGACCGAGGTCGCCGTCGGCGTCGGCCCACTCGTCCCAGATGGTGACGCCGTGCTCCTGGAGCCAGCGGACGTTCGAGTCGCCGCGCAGGAACCACAGCAGCTCGTAGACGATGGACTTGAGGTGCACCTTCTTCGTGGTGACCAGCGGGAACCCCTGGGAGAGGTCGTAGCGCAGCTGGTGCCCGAAGACGCTCCGGGTGCCGACGCCCGTCCGGTCGGCTTTCGGTGTTCCGGTGCTGAGCACCAGCCGCAACAGGTCTTCGTACTGGGTGTCGGCCATGGACGTCGATTCTACCGGCGCCCGGGGCCCGGCTTCCCGGAGGGAGCGGAGGGGCGCCGCACGGGGAGGTGGTGCCGGCCGCCGGTCCGGATCGGGTCCCCGCACCCGCCGGGGCGGCGGGGCCGGTGCCGTCCGGGTCCACCGGGCGGCGCCGGCGGGCCGGGCGGGGCGTCCCCCGTGCACCGCTCCCCCGGCCTCCCCGGCCTCCTCAGTCCTTCTCCCAGCCCGTGTGGAGGCGGGCCTTGACGTCGTCCGGGGGGAGGAACCGGGACCAGCGTTCGGGGAACTCGGAGGGCATGTCGGGGTCGTCCTCGTCGACGTCCTCCGCCTCCGCGCGGATCCGGGCGACGAGCTCGGCGGCCTGGACGGCGCGGGCGCGTTCGTTGGCCTCGCGGGCGGCGGCGGTGGCGACGGACGGCCAGACGCGGTCGATCGCCGCGTTGACGGCGGCGCCGACGAGGACCGCGAAGGCGGAGACGCCGATCCACAGGAGGATGGCGATGGGGGCGGCCAGGGAGCCGTAGATCGTCGGTCCCTCGACCTGGCTCGTCAGGTAGATCCGCAGCAGGAAGCTGCCGAGCGCCCACATCGCGAGGGCGACGAGCGCGCCCGGGATGTCCTCGATCCACGGCGACCGGACGGGCACGGACACGTGGTAGAGGGTGGTGAGGAAGGCGATGGAGAGCAGGATGACGGCCGGCCAGTAGAGGACGGCGACGACGTCGGTGCCCCAGGGGACGAGTTCGACGACCCGGTCGGGGCCGACGACCGCGAGCGGCAGCACCACCGCCCCGATGACCAGCGCCACGAGGTAGAGCAGGAAGGCGAGCAGCCGGGTCTTCACGATGCCCCGGTGCCCGTCGAGGCCGTACATGACGGTGATGGTGTCGATGAAGACGTTGACCGCGCGAGAGCCGGACCACAGGGCGATGGCGAAGCCGATCGAGATCAGCTCGGGCCGTTTCGCCCGGGTGACGTCGTCGAGGATCGGCTGCGCGATCTCGCGGACGCCCCGGTCGGAGAGGATCGTTCCGGCCGCGCGGAGGATGTTCTCCTCGATGCTGGCGACGGTGTCGGTGTTGGTCCAGTCGTCGGCGTAGCCGAGGAGGGCGATGAGGCCGAGCAGCAGGGGTGGCAGGGACAGCAGGGTGAAGAAGGCGGCCTCGGCGGCGAGGCCGAGGATCCGGTACTCGATGCACGAGTTGACGGTGTCCTTGAGGAGCAGCCAGACCATCTTCCGCTTGGAGACGTTGCGGTAGAGGACGCGGGCCCGGTGCAGTCTGCTCCAGGGTCGCCGCTCCGGCCGATCGGGTGTTTCGCTTGCTGCCTGCACCTGCTTACCGTATCGGCATGGCAGAGGGCTCCCACACCGTGACCAACCAGGCTCCGCCCCTGGTGGGGTACGACGTCTACGCGTGCGACCGGGCGCTCTCGGAGGCGGTCGCCCGTCACCTGCCCCCGGAGCTTCTCGACGGGGCCCGCGAGGAGCTGTCGGCGCTCGGCCGGGCGACGGGTTCGGAGCAGGTCCGGGAGTGGGGCGAGCAGGCGAACGCCTTCCCGCCGCGACTGCGGACCCACGACCGGTACGGGCACCGGATCGACGAGGTGGAGTTCCATCCGGCGTGGCACCGGCTGCTCGGCAAGGCGGTGGCGGCGGGGCTGACCGACGCGTGGGGGCGGCCGGGCGGCCATGTCCGGCGCGCGGCCGGTTTCCTGGTGGCGACGCAGGCGGAGGCCGGGCACGGCTGCCCGGTGTCGATGACGCACGCGGCGGTGCCGGCGCTGCGGGCCGAGCCGGAGGTGGCGGCGGTCTGGGAGCCCCTGGCCGCCTCCCGGGTGTACGAGCGGGAGCTGCTGCCGCACGCCGCGAAGGCGGGGGTGCTGCTCGGGATGGGGCTGACGGAGAAACAGGGCGGCAGCGACGTACGGGCGAACACGACGTCCGCACGGCCGCTGGCGGCGGACGGCGAGTACCTCCTGACCGGGCACAAGTGGTTCTGCTCGGCGCCGATGTCGGACGCCTTCCTGGTGCTCGCGCGGGCGCCCGGCGGGCTGACGTGCTTCCTGGTGCCGCGGGTGCTCGACGACGGCTCCCGCAACGCCTTCGCGCTCCAGCGGCTCAAGGACAAGCTGGGCAACCGGTCGAACGCGTCGGCGGAGGTGGAGTTCGACGGGACGACGTGGGCGCGCCGGGTCGGCGAGGAGGGACGCGGGCTGCGGACGGTGATGGGGATGGTGGCGGCGACCCGGCTGGACTGCGTACTGGGGTCGGCGGCGCTGATGCGGCAGGCGGTGGCGCAGGCCGTGCACCACGCCTCGTACCGCTCGGCCTTCGGCGGCCTCCTCGCCGACAAGCCGCTGATGCGGAACGTGCTCGCCGACCTGGCGGTGGAGTCGGAGGCGGCGACGGTCCTCGGGATGCGGCTGGCGGCGGCGTACGACGCCGCCGACGCCGGCTCGGAGCGGGAGCGGGCGCTGCTGCGGATCGCGGTGCCGGCGGCGAAGTACTGGGTGACGAAGCGGTGCGTGCCGGTGGTGGCCGAGGCCCTGGAGTGCCTGGGCGGCAACGGGTACGTGGAGGAGTCCGGGCTGCCGCGGCTGCTGCGGGAGTCGCCGCTGAACTCGGTCTGGGAGGGAGCCGGGAACGTCCAGGCGCTGGACGTGCTGCGGGCGCTGCGGACGGAGCCGGCGGCGCTCGACGCGTACCTGCGGGAGGTCGGCGGGGCGCGGGGCGCGGACCCTCGGCTCGACCGGGCGATCCGCGGGGTGCTCAGCGAACTGGCCGACCTGGAGGGCGTCGAGGCGCGGGCCCGGCGGCTCGCGGAGCGGATGGCGCTGGTCCTCCAGGGGGCGCTGCTCGTGCGCTGGGCGCCGCCGGAGGTCGCGGACGCGTTCTGCGCGGGGCGGCTGGGCGGTGACGCGGGCGCGGCCTTCGGCACGCTGCCGCACACCCTGGACCTGCGCGCGGTGGTGGAGCGGGCCCGGCCCGTGGCGTGAGGACGGGGCACGTGAGGACGCGGACGGACGCCGCGCGGCGGCGGGCCGGGCTCGGGGCAGCGGCGGCGGGCCGGGGGGAACGAGGCAGCGGCGGCGGGCCGGGAACGCGGCAGCGGCGGCGGGGCCGGAGGAGGTGGGCCCCGTGTGCCGGGGGCGGGCCGGGGAAGGGGGCCGCGCGTACCAGGGGTGGGCCGGGCGGTCCGCGGAGCGGGGCGCGGGGCCGGCACGCGCGGAAGGCGGGGGTGGTGCTGCGCCGACACGGCACCACCACCCGCCTCCCTCACCCTCACGCACCGGGGTGGGACGGGGCCAGAGTTGCAAAGGGTTGCAGGATTACCCGAACCGGGCTCCAAGGAGGGCTTCCGGACGGCACGATGGTGCCGCGACACTGCGAGCCACGGCCGGGGACGACCCCGTGGACGGGGCCGCACGGCGCTCACGACACTCCGGTCAACCGCCCGGACATCTGCAGAACCGATACAGCACACCGGGTGGCGGGGAGGGACCGATGAACAACACGCGGCTCGACATGAAGCGGCTGGCCGCCATGGACGCCGTTCAGGCGGCCCGTCTCCTGCACCGCGTCCGCGAGGAGACCCTGGCCGGCCGGACGCCCCCGATCGCGCCCCGCCCCGAGATCGACGCCTCCTGGCGGCGGATGGCCCGGCTCGGCCTCGACCCCGACCAGAGCCCCAGCAGCGTGCTGCTGCGCCGCGACGAGCTGGAGCAGCGGCGGCGCTCCACGCTGCTCGCCGAGGTGATGCAGACCCTCACCTCGGGCCTCGCCGGCATCGCCGACGCCTCGCTCCAGATCATGGTGGTCACCGACGAGCAGGGCCGGGTGCTGTGGCGGGAGGGCCACCCCGCGGTGATGCGGCAGGCGAACGGGATCTGCCTGGAGGAGGGCGCGGCCTGGACGGAGCGCGCCACCGGCACCAACGCGATCGGCACCGCGCTCGCCACCCGGCGGGCGGTGCAGATCCACTCCGCCGAGCACTACGTGCACGCGCTGCACAACTGGACCTGCGCGGCGGCGCCCGTCCACGACCCCCGGGACGGGCGGCTGCTCGGCGTCCTGGACGTGAGCGGCCCGGCCTCCACCTTCCACCCCTCGCTGCTGGCGCTCGTCGGCTCGGTCGCCCGGCTCGCCGAGGCCGAGATGCGCGAGCGGCACCGGGGGGCGATCGAGCGGCTGCGGGCGGTGGCCGCGCCGATCCTGTGCCGGGTGGCCGGGCGGGCCGTCGCCGTGGACCCCCACGGCTGGACGGCGGCGGTGACGGGACTCGCCCCGGTGGACCGGATCGTGCTGCCGAAGGCGCTGGGCGCGGGCCGGGTGTGGCTGCCGTCGCTGGGCCTGTGCGCGGTGGAGCCGCTGCCCGGCGGCTGGCTGCTGCGGGTCGAGGAGGACACCGCGCCGGCCGGTGCGGAGTCGGGGGCGGCCAGCCGGGTGGTGCTGGACCTGAGCCGGCCGCGCCGCTGGACGGTGACGGTCTCCGGGGCGGCGGGGAGCTGGCAGCAGGAGCTGAGCCCGCGCCACGCGGAGCTGCTCTACCTGCTCGCGCTGCACCCCGACGGGCGGACGGCGGCCGACCTGGCGGAGGACGTGTTCGGGGACCGGACCAGGACGGTGACGGTCCGGGCCGAGATGTCCCGGGTGCGCCGCACCCTCGCGGGGGTCCTCGCCCACCGCCCGTACCGCTTCCGCGAGGAGATCGCGGTGGAGGTGCGGCGCCCGGAGGACCCGGCCGACCTCCTGCCCCACTCGGCCGCCCCGGCGATCCGGGCGGGCAGCCGGGTGTAGGCGGGCGGACTCTCACCGGCCTGGCGGCCTCCCGCGGGCCGGGCGGAGCCCCACCGGCCGGGCGGAGCCCCACGGGCCTGGCGGACTCCCACGGGCCGGGTCGTGGTGGCGGGTCGCCCCGGAGGGCGCCTCCGGGAGGCGCCCCGGACCGGGGTGTCCACATGCCGGACAACGTGTCCGGGACGGCCGGCGGGGCGGTCCCGGCCCCGGACCGCTCTGGGAATCCGGCGCTCCGCATGATGCGATAGAGGGCATGAGCATCACTCTCACCACCTGGTCCCTGGAACAGACCTCGCCCGACGACCTGCGTCCGGCCCGGGCCCCCGAGGGCGACGACGTCGTCGTCCGCCGGGCCGAGGTCCCCTCCCCCGAGTTCAGCCGCTTCCTCTACACCGCCGTCGGCGGCGACATCCACTGGAACGACCGCCTGCCGCTCGACTACGCGCAGTGGAAGGAGATAGCGGAGAAGCCGGGGGCCGAGGTCTGGGTGGCGTACGACCGGGGGACGCCGGCCGGGTACGTGGAGTTCGACCCGCAGGACGACGGGGTCGTCGAGATCGTCTACTTCGGCCTGATCCCCGCCTTCCGGGGCCGCGGCATCGGCGGCCACCTGCTCTCCGAGGGCGTTCGGCGGGCCTGGGACCTGGCCGAGCGCTGGCCGGACCGGGAGCCGACCAAGCGGGTGTGGCTGCACACCTGCTCGCTGGACGGGCCGCACGCGATGGCCAACTACGAGCGCCGCGGGTTCCGCCTCTTCGACACCAAGGTGGAGACGGTCGAGGAGAGCGGGACGCCGGGGCCGTGGCCCGGCGCGCACGCCTGACCTCCCGTCGGTTCGGCACGACGCCGCGAAAAGGGCCCTGATCAGGGCCCTTTTCGCGTGACCCAGGCCACACTGTCTCACTCACCGAGACTTTCATGTCCACATAACGGACGATGCTGGACTGGGTCCAAAGTCCCGTGACACGCTTCCGCCATGCCTGGAACTGGAACTGCCTTGGTGAGTCGGCGGCACGTCGACCTCGGCCGCATGTCCAGCGCCATCTGTCCGGCGCGCTGAACAAGCCAGCACCGCCGTCACCCCCCTCTGCCCGACCCCTGCTGCGCACCGCCGCGCCACTCTCTGTTCTGCGCGCGAGTGTGCAGGTCAGAGCCGCCCTCCCGCAGTCCCGAAGGACAAGACGCCATGGCCGCCACCCCGGAAAACCCCACTCCCGCCGCCGCCCGCCGCAAGACCGGGCGCCACCGTGGCGAGGGTCAGTGGGCCGCGGGGCACTTCACCCCGCTGAACGGCAATGAGCAGTTCAAGAAGGACGACGACGGTCTCAATGTGCGGACACGTATTGAGACGATCTACTCCAAGCGCGGATTCGACTCGATCGACCCCAACGACCTGCGCGGACGCATGCGGTGGTGGGGCCTCTACACCCAGCGCCGGCAGGGGCTGGACGGCACCAAGACCGGCGTCCTGGAGCCGGAGGAGCTGGACGACGAGTTCTTCATGCTCCGCGTCCGCATCGACGGCGGCCGGCTGACCACGCGGCAGCTCCGGGTGATCGGCGAGATCTCCGAGGAGTTCGCCCGCGGCACCGCCGACATCACGGACCGGCAGAACGTCCAGTACCACTGGATCCGCATCGAGGACGTCCCCGAGATCTGGAACCGCCTGGAGGCGGTCGGCCTCTCCACCACCGAGGCGTGCGGCGACACCCCGCGCGTCATCCTCGGCTCGCCGGTGGCCGGCATCGCCGCCGACGAGATCATCGACGGCACCCCCGCCATCGACGAGATCCAGCGGCGGATCATCGGCAACAAGGACTTCTCCAACCTGCCCCGCAAGTTCAAGTCCGCCGTCTCCGGCTCGCCGCTGCTCGACGTGGCGCACGAGATCAACGACGTCTCCTTCGTCGGCGTCGTCCACCCGGAGCACGGCCCCGGCTTCGACGTCTGGGTCGGCGGCGGCCTCTCCACCAACCCCAAGCTCGGCGTCCGGCTGGGCACCTGGGTCTCCCTGGAGGACGTCCCGGACGTCTACGAGGGCGTCATCTCGATCTTCCGCGACTACGGCTACCGCCGGCTGCGCAACCGCGCCCGCCTGAAGTTCCTCGTCGCCGACTGGGGCGCGGAGAAGTTCCGCCGGGTCCTGGAGGACGAGTACCTGAAGCGGAAGCTGGCCGACGGGCCCGCCCCGGCGGAGCCGGCCGGCCGCTGGCGCGACCACGTCGGCGTGCACCGGCAGAAGGACGGCAACTTCTACGTCGGCTTCGCCCCGCGCGTCGGCCGCGTGGACGGCCCCACCCTCACCAAGATCGCCGAGATCGCCGAGGCGCACGGCTCCGGCCGGGTCCGCACCACGGCCGAGCAGAAGATGCTCGTCCTCGACGTGGTGGAGGAGCAGGTCGACTCGCTGGTCGCCGCCCTGGAGGCGCTGGACCTGCGGGTCACCCCGTCCCCCTTCCGGCGCGGCACGATGGCCTGCACCGGCATCGAGTTCTGCAAGCTCGCCATCGTCGAGACGAAGGGCCGCGGCTCCTCGCTCATCGACGAACTGGAGCGGCGCCTGCCGGAGTTCGACGAGCCGCTGACCATCAACATCAACGGCTGCCCGAACGCCTGCGCCCGCATCCAGGTCGCGGACATCGGCCTCAAGGGCCAGCTGGTCCTGGACGACGAGGGCAACCGCGTCGAGGGCTACCAGGTCCACCTCGGCGGCGCCCTCGGCCTGGAGGCCGGCTTCGGCCGCAAGGTCCGCGGCCTCAAGGTCACCGCCGCCGAACTGCCCGACTACGTCGAGCGGGTCCTCACCCGCTACCGGGCGGAGCGCGAGGACGGCGAGCGCTTCGCGACCTGGGCGGCCCGCGCCTCCGAGGAGGCCCTGTCATGAGTGAGCGCGCCGCGCCGTTCTTCTGCCCTTACTGCGGGGACGAGGACCTTCGTCCGAACGAGCAGGGGCACGGCGCCTGGGAATGCGCCGCGTGCAGCCGGGCCTTCCAGTTGAAGTTCCTGGGGCTCCTCGCCCCCGGCACTTCCGGCAACACCACTGGAGGGGAATCCATATGACGGACACTCAGGCAGCACAGGCGGTCACCCGGGTCACCGAGGCGACCACCGACGCCGAGCTGAAGGCGCTCGCCGAGCAGGCCGGCCGCGACCTGGAGGACGCCTCCGCGCTGGAGATCCTCCAGTGGGCCGCCGCCGCCTTCGGTCCGAGGTTCTGCGTCACCTCCTCGATGGAGGACGCGGTCGTCGCCCACCTCGCCTCCCGCGCCATGCCCGGCGTGGACGTGGTCTTCCTCGACACCGGCTACCACTTCGAGGAGACCATCGGCACCCGTGACGCCGTCGAGGCCGTCATGGACGTCAACGTCATCACCCTGACCCCGCGTCAGACGGTGGCCGAGCAGGACGCCGAGTACGGCCCGAAGCTGCACGACCGCGACCCCGACCTGTGCTGCGCGCTGCGCAAGGTCAAGCCGCTCCAGGAGGGGCTGACCGGCTACACCGCGTGGGCGACCGGCCTGCGCCGCGACGAGTCCCCGACCCGGGCGAACACCCCGGTCGTCGGCTGGGACGAGAAGCGGCGGAAGGTCAAGATCTCCCCGATCGCCCGCTGGACGCAGGACGACGTCGACGCGTACGTGACGGAGTACGGCGTCCTCACCAACCCGCTCCTCATGGACGGCTACGCCTCCGTCGGCTGCGCCCCCTGCACCCGCCGGGTCGAGGCGGGCGAGGACGCCCGGGCCGGCCGCTGGGCCGGACGCGCCAAGACCGAATGCGGGCTGCACGGCTGATGACCACCCCCGACACCCCCCTGGAGAATCACGTGACCGGTGCCACCGTCTGGCTCACCGGCCTGCCGAGCGCCGGCAAGACCACGATCGCCCACGAGCTGGCCGGCCGGCTGCGCGCGGAGGGCCGCCGCGTCGAGATCCTCGACGGCGACGAGATCCGCGAGTTCCTCTCCGCGGGCCTCGGCTTCTCCCGCGAGGACCGGTTCACCAACGTGCAGCGGATCGGCTTCGTCGCCGAGCTGCTCGCCTCGCACGGCGTGACCGTGCTGGTCCCGGTGATCGCCCCGTACGCCGACAGCCGCGAGGCGGTCCGCAAGCGGCACCTCGCCGAGGGCACCGCCTTCGTCGAGGTCCACGTGGCCACCCCGGTCGAGGTCTGCTCGGTCCGTGACGTCAAGGGCCTGTACGCCAAGCAGGCCGCGGGCGAGCTCTCCGGCCTGACCGGCGTCGACGACCCGTACGAGGCCCCCGAGGCCCCCGATCTCCGGATCGAGTCCCAGAACCAGACCGTGCAGGAGTCCGCGGCGCAGCTCCACGCGCTGCTCACCGAGAGGGGTCTCGCATGACGACCGTCGCTCATGTCCACGAGGAGACGGACAGCCCGTTCGCGCTGTCGCACCTCGACTCGCTGGAGTCGGAGGCCGTCCACATCTTCCGTGAGGTGGCGGGCGAGTTCGAGCGGCCGGTGATCCTCTTCTCCGGCGGCAAGGACTCCATCGTCATGCTGCACCTGGCGCTGAAGGCCTTCGCCCCGGCGCCGGTCCCCTTCACGCTGCTGCACGTCGACACCGGGCACAACTTCCCCGAGGTCATCGAGTACCGCGACCGCGTCGTCGCCCGGCACGGACTGCGCCTGCACGTCGCCTCCGTGCAGGAGTACATCGACGCCGGCAAGCTCCGCGAGCGCCCGGACGGCACCCGCAACCCCCTCCAGACCGTGCCCCTGACCGAGGCGATCCAGCAGCACCGCTTCGACGCCGTCTTCGGCGGCGGCCGGCGCGACGAGGAGAAGGCCCGCGCCAAGGAACGGGTCTTCTCCCTGCGCGACGAGTTCTCCCAGTGGGACCCGCGCCGCCAGCGCCCGGAGCTGTGGCAGCTGTACAACGGCCGGCACGCCCCCGGCGAGCACGTCCGGGTCTTCCCGCTGTCCAACTGGACCGAGCTGGACGTGTGGCAGTACATCCAGCGCGAGGGGATCGAACTCCCCGAGATCTACTTCGCCCACGAGCGCGAGGTGTTCGCCCGCAACGGCATGTGGCTCACCGCCGGCGAGTGGGGCGGGCCGAAGGAGACCGAGACGGTCGAGAAGCGGCTGATCCGCTACCGCACGGTCGGCGACATGTCCTGCACCGGCGCCGTCGACTCCGACGCCACCACGCTGGACGCCGTCATCGCCGAGATCGCCGCCTCCCGCCTCACCGAGCGGGGCGCCACCCGGGCCGACGACAAGCTGTCCGAAGCCGCGATGGAAGACCGCAAGCGCGAAGGGTACTTCTAACCATGAGCACGTCCACCGAGCGGCCGGCCCCCGAGCTGTCGGCCACCACCCTGCTGCGCTTCGCCACCGCCGGCTCCGTCGACGACGGCAAGTCCACCCTGGTCGGCCGGCTCCTGCACGACTCCAAGTCGGTCCTCGCCGACCAGCTGGAGGCCGTCGAGCACGCCTCCCGCTCCCGCGGCCAGGAGGCCCCCGACCTCGCGCTGCTCACCGACGGCCTGCGGGCCGAGCGGGAACAGGGCATCACCATCGACGTGGCCTACCGCTACTTCGCGACCCCGCGCCGGCGGTTCATCCTCGCCGACACCCCGGGGCACGTGCAGTACACCCGGAACATGGTCACCGGCGCCTCCACGGCCGAGCTGGCCGTGGTCCTGGTCGACGCCCGCAACGGCGTCGTCGAGCAGACCCGCCGGCACGCCGCCGTCGCCGCCCTGCTGCGCGTCCCGCACGTCGTCCTCGCCGTGAACAAGATGGACCTGGTCGACTACCGGGAGTCCGTCTTCGCCGCGATCGCCGAGGAGTTCACCACGTACGCCTCCGAGCTCGGCGTCCCGGAGATCACCGCGATCCCGATCTCGGCGCTCGCCGGCGACAACGTGGTGGAGCCGTCCGCGAACATGGACTGGTACGGCGGCCCGACCGTCCTGGAGCACCTGGAGACCGTCCCGGTCAGCCACGACCTGACGGCCTGTCACGCGCGGTTCCCCGTCCAGTACGTGATCCGCCCGCAGACCGCCGAGCACCCCGACTACCGCGGCTACGCGGGCCAGATCGCGGCCGGTGCCTTCCGGGTCGGCGAGCAGGTCACCGTGCTGCCCTCCGGGAAGACCTCCACGATCACCGCGATCGACGCGCTCGGCGAGTCCGTGGACATCGCCTGGGCCCCGCAGTCGGTCACCATCCGGCTCGCCGACGACATCGACATCTCGCGCGGCGACCTGCTCGCCCCGAGCGGGGACGCCCCGGCCACCAGCCAGGACGTCGAGGCGACCGTCTGCCACGTGGCGGACCAGCCGCTCACCGTCGGCCAGCGGGTGCTGCTCAAGCACACCACCCGCACGGTCAAGGCGATCGTCAAGGAGATCCCGTCCCGGCTCACCCTGGACGACCTCTCCCAGCACCCGGAGCCCGGGCGGCTGGTCGCCAACGACATCGGCCGGGTGAAGGTCCGCACCGCGGAGCCGCTGGCGCTCGACGCGTACGCCGACTCCCGCCGCACCGGTTCGTTCCTGCTGATCGACCCGGCCGACGGCACCACGCTCGCGGCGGGCATGGCGGGCGAGTCCTTCGCCACCGCCAAGGCCGTCACCACCGCCGAGGACGAAGAGGGATGGGACTTCTGATCATGGATCAGGACTTCTTCGCCACCTTCGCGAAGGAAGGGGGCCGGGTCGGCTCCGGCGCCCTCGGCGCGGGCCGGGGAGGTGTCGCGCGATGTGCGCGCTGACCTCCTCCGGGCGCGGCCGTCGCCGTGCGACGCCGCCCCCGCCCGCACCGCCGTAGACGCAGACTTCGCATCCACTGAACCGAGGGGAAGACCTCCCGTGCCTGCCACCATCCGCACCGTCCCGCTCCGCGGCCTCGCCGTCGCAGCCGCGCTTCCGCTGCTGCTCGGCGTGCTCGCCTCGTGCGGCTACGGCTCCCAGGCCAAGAACGACGAGGAGCGGGTGGCGGCGACGGGCCGGAAGCTCTCCGCCGACTCCGTGCGGCTCGGGTACTTCCCCAACCTGACCCACGCCACCGCGCTGGTGGGGGACCAGGAGGGCTTCTTCCAGAAGGAGCTGGGCGGCACCGAGCTGGACGTCTCCACGTTCAACGCCGGCCCCTCCGAGATCGAGGCGCTCAACGCCGGCTCGATCGACATCGGCTTCATCGGCCCCTCCCCGGCGATCAACGGCTACGCCAAGTCCAAGGGGACCAACCTCCGCATCGTCGGCGGCTCCGCCTCCGGCGGCGTCAAGCTGGTGGTCGACCCGGAGAAGATCAAGACCCTGGCCGACGTCAAGGGCAAGCGGATCGCGACCCCTCAGCTCGGCAACACCCAGGACGTCGCCTTCCTCAACTGGATCTCCGAGCAGGGCTGGAAGGTCGACGCCCAGAGCGGCAAGGGCGACGTCTCCGTCTTCCGCACCGACAACAAGGTGACCCCGGACGCCTACCGGTCCGGCTCCATCGACGGCGCGTGGGTCCCGGAGCCGACCGCGTCCAAGCTCGTCGGCGAGGGCGCGAAGGTCCTCCTCGACGAGGCGACGCTGTGGCCCGGCGACAAGTTCGTGATCACCAACATCATCGTGTCCCAGAAGTTCCTGAAGGAGCACCCGGACGTGGTGGAGGCCGTGCTGCGCGGCTCGGTGAGGACCAACGCCTGGATCAACGCCAACCCGGAGAAGGCGAAGGAGTCGGCCAACTCCAAGCTGAAGGAGCTGACCGGCAAGCCGCTGGGCGCCGAGGTCATCGACGGCGCCTGGCCCTCGCTCCGGTTCACGGACGACCCGCTGGCCGCCACCCTCCAGGCCCAGGCCGACCACGCGGTGGAGGCCGGTCTCCTGGAGCGGCCCGACCTCAAGGGCATCTACGACCTGAAGGCGCTCAACAAGGTCCTCAAAACCGAGGGCCGGTCCGAGGTCGCCGACGCCGGTCTCGGCGTCAAGTAACCAGCCAACCGCTGCTATCCAGGAGGTGACGACCATGGCCACGCCCACGACGCTCGCCAAGGCCGAGGACCGCGCGCCCGCCACGGGACACGCCGCGCGGCTCGCGCACGTCTCCAAGTCCTTCGGCGGCCCCGCCGGCGGCCAGCTCGTCCTGGACGACATCTCCCTCGATGTCGCCCCCGGCGAGTTCGTCACCCTTCTGGGCGCCTCGGGCTGCGGAAAGTCCACCCTGCTCAACCTGGTCGCCGGGCTCGACCGGCCGTCCGCGGGGTCCATCGAGACCCCCGGCGGCCGACCGGCCCTGATGTTCCAGGAGCACGCCCTCTTCCCGTGGCTGACCGCCGGCAAGAACATCGAGCTGGCGCTGAAGCTGCGCGGCCTCCCCAAGGCGGAGCGCCGCCCGGAGGCGGAGCGGCTGCTCGAACTGGTCCGGCTCGGCGGCTCGTACGGCAAGCGGGTGCACGAACTGTCCGGCGGCATGCGGCAGCGCGTGGCGATGGCCCGCGCCCTGGCGCAGGCCGGCGACCTGCTGCTGATGGACGAGCCGTTCGCCGCGCTCGACGCCATCACCCGGGACGTCCTGCACGACGAACTGACCCGGATCTGGCGGGAGACGAACCTCTCCGTCCTCTTCGTCACCCACAACGTGCGCGAGGCCGTGCGGCTGGCCCAGCGCGTCGTCCTCCTCTCCTCCCGGCCCGGCCGGATCGCCCGGGAGTGGACCATCGACATCCCTCAGCCGCGCCGCATCGAGGACGCCGCCGTGGCGGAACTGTCCCTGGAGATCACCGAAGAACTGCGCGAGGAGATCCGCCGCCATGGCCAGCACTGAGACCACCGCCCGCAAGGGCGACGACCTGGCGGGCCTGGAGGCCGGACTCGACGCGCTGGACAGCGTGCAGATCCGCCGCACCCCGGTGCGCGAGGTCCTCCTGAAGAAGGTCCTGCCGCCGGTCCTGGCGATCGTCCTCGTCGTCGCGGTCTGGCAGCTCCTCGTCACCCTGGAGGTCGCCGAGGAGGGCAAGCTGCCCTCGCCCGGCGCCGTCTGGGACAGCCTGCGGACGATGTGGCTGGAGGGCACCCTCCTCGAGGTGCTGTGGACCAGCGTCTCCCGGGCGCTCCTCGGCTTCCTGCTCGCCCTGGCGATCGGCACCCCGCTGGGGCTGCTCGTCGCCCGGGTGGGCGTGGTCCGCACGGCGATCGGCCCGATCCTCTCCGGCCTCCAGTCGCTGCCGTCGGTGGCCTGGGTGGCGCCCGCGGTGCTCTGGCTCGGCCTCAACGACTCGATGATGTACGCGGTGATCCTGCTCGGCGCCGTCCCGTCCATCGCCAACGGCCTGGTGGCCGGCGTGGACCAGGTGCCGCCGCTCTTCCTGCGGGCCGGCCGGACGCTCGGCGCGACCGGCCTGAAGGGTGCCTGGCACATCGTGATGCCGGCCGCGCTGCCCGGCTACCTCGCGGGCCTGAAGCAGGGGTGGGCGTTCTCCTGGCGGTCGCTGATGGCCGCCGAGATCATCGCCTCCTCCCCCGATCTGGGCCTGGGCCTGGGCCAGTTGCTGGAGAACGGCCGCAACAACTTCGACATGCCGGGGATCTTCCTCGCGATCCTCCTCATCCTGCTCGTCGGCGTCGCGATCGACCTGCTCTTCTTCAGCCCGCTGGAGCGTGCGGTGCTCCGCCGCCGCGGCCTGCTCGTGAAGGCCTGATCCGATGCGTCCCGTCCTCCTCGTCGTCGCCCACGGCAGCCGCGACCCGCGGCACGCGGCGACCGTCCAGGCGCTGGTGCGCCGGGCCGGCGCGCTGCGGCCGGGGCTCCGGGTGGAGACCGCCTTCCTGGACTTCAACCTGCCCTCCGTGGCGGGCGTCCTGGACCGGCTCGCCGCCGAGGGGGTGCGGGACGTGGTGGCGCTGCCGCTGCTGCTGACCCGGGCCTTCCACGCGAAGGCCGACATCCCCGCCGTCCTGCGCCAGGCCCCCGCCGCCCTGCGGATCCGGCAGGCGGAGGTCCTGGGCCCGTCCCCGCTGCTGCTCGCGGCGGTGGAGCGGCGCCTGTACGAGGCCGGGCTGACGCCCGGCGACCAGAGCACCACCGGGGTCGTCCTGGCCTCGGCGGGCTCCACCGACCCGGAGGCGATCGCGGCGATCGCAGAAACGGCGCGGGAGCTGCGGCGCACCGGTTGGTGCTCCGTGCGGCCCGCGTTCGCCTCCGCATCCCTTCCCCGTACGGAGGAAGCCGTACGGGCCCTGCGCGCCGACCCAGGCGTCCGCCGCGTGGCGGTGGCCCCGTACGTCGTCGCCCCCGGCCGCCTCCCGGACCGCATCGCCGCCGGCGCGGCGGAGGCCGACGTCCTGGCCGGCGTCCTCGGCCCCGCCCCCGAACTGGCCCGTCTCCTGGTCGAGCGGTACGCGGAGGCGGCCCGCGCCCCGGAGCGGGTGGCGGTCGCGGCGGGCTAGCCGGCGGCGGTCATCCCGATCAGTTTGCGGACGGTGTTCCAGTTGCGGGCGGTGACCACCAGGCCCTTGGTGAGGGACGGGCGCAGCAGGGCCTCGGCGAGCTGGGAGCGGCCGAGGCCGTCGGGGGTGTAGAGGTACACCACGCGGTCGCCGAGGGCGAACGCCTCGGGGGCGTGGGCCCCGGCGTCGACGGCGGCGAAGCGGTCCGGGGTGACCGGCGCGGAGCAGTAGACGGCGTGCAGCTGCTTGCCCTCCAGCTCGTCGGCGGGGAAGGGGCACGCCTCGGCGACGGCGGCGAGGTAGGCGCCGTCGCGGACCAGACAGTCGCAGCGGAAGCCGAACCGCTGCTCGATCGCCTCCTCGATCGCGGCGGCGAGCGCGTCCTCCGGGGTGTCGTCGCCGGTGGTGAAGACGGCGTTCCCGCTCTGGAGGTAGGTCTTCACGTCGCCGTGGCCGAGGTCTTCGAGGAGTGCGCGCAGTCCGGCCATGGGGAGCTTGCGGTGGCCGCTCACGTTGATGCCGCGGAGGAGGAGCGCGTACGTCGTCATGCGGCCACCTTAGGCCGTCTCTTCCGGATCAGGCCGGGTCAGGGAGCGGCGTCCGGTGCGTGCGCTCGCAAGGCGGAGGAGGGAGTCCATGCGGTGGGGGCACCTCCCGGCGGTAGCCGGGGGACATCGGCGACCGACGACAACGCGGCTGGGGGTCCCCCCTCTGGGGGAGTGCGTGCGCATGGGGGCACCTCCCAGCGGTAGCTGGGGGAGTCGCGAGCCCGGCATGATCCGGAAGAGACGGCCTGAGGGCCACCGCGCCTCGTGGGGGGTGGCGCGGTGGCTGGAGCGAACCCTTCCCGATGGAGGGCGGGGAGCGGAAGGCCCTTCACCCATCTGTGACTTATTGAACAAGGTTTCGTAATGACGGGGGGTACTGCCAGGGATGGGAGACTGCTCGCGCACACGTACCACCGGGTAGGGAGAGAGCGATGGACGAGGCGAGGGCGCGGGAGATCCTGGCCGCGGCGGGGCTGCCGGCCGGCGGGGCACGGCTCCTCGCGCTGGGCGAGAACGCGGTCTTCGCCGTGGACGGCCTGGTCGTCAAGGTGGGCCGGTCCGCCGAGCTGTTCGAGCGGGCGCGGCGGGAGGTCGCGCTGGCCGGCTGGCTCGCGGCGGCCGGGGTGCCGGCGGTGCGGGCGGCGGAGGAGGAGCCGCGGCTCGTCGAGGGGCATCCGCTCACCTTCTGGCACCCGCTGCCGGAGCCGGTCCGGCCGGCCGAGCCGCGCGACCTGGCGCCGCTGCTGACGGCCGTGCACGCGCTGCCCGAGCCGGCGGGGTTCGTCCTGCCCCGGCGCGAGCTGCTCGGCGGGGTGGAGCGCTGGCTGCGGCTGGCCGGGGACGCGATCGCCCCGGAGGACGCGGCCTTCCTGCGGGAGCGGCGGGACTCCTTCGCCCCTGCGGCGGCCGCGCTCGCCCCGCGCCTGGCCCCCGGCCCGATCCACGGCGACGCGCTGCCGCGCAACGTGCAGGTGGGCCCGGACGGGCCGGTCCTGATGGACCTGGAGACCTTCTCCTCCGACCTGCGCGAGCACGACCTGGTGGTGCTCGCGCTCTCCCGGGACCGGTACGGCCTGGACCCGGCGGCCTACGACGCCTTCACCGAGGCGTACGGCTGGGACGTGCGGGAGTGGGAGGGGTGCGCGGTGCTGCGCGGGGCGCGGGAGACCGCGAGCTGCGCCTGGGTGGCCCAGCACGCGCCGCACAACCCGAAGGCGCTGGCCGAGTTCGAGCGGCGGGTGGCGTCGCTGCGGGACGGCGACCCCGAGGTCCGCTGGTATCCGTTCTGACCGGCTGCCATCATGATCCCCGCCGGACGGGTCGACGGGAACGGGGTGTGGCGATGGCGCGGGTGCGGCTGTCCGAGGTGGAACTGGACGTCGAGGTGAGCGGCGAGGGCCCGGTGGTCCTGCTGCTCCACGGCTTCCCCGACAGCCACGCCCTGTGGCGCCACCAGGTCCCGGCGCTCAACGCGGCCGGTTTCCGCACGGTCGCCCCGACCCTGCGGGGCTTCGGCGGCTCGGACCGTCCGGAGGGCGGACCGGAGGCGTACCACCCGGCCAAGCACGTCGGGGACCTCCTGGAGCTGCTGGCCCGGCTGGAGGTGGACCGCTTCCACCTGGTGGGCCACGACTGGGGCTCGGGCGTCGCCCAGGGCCTCGCCTCGGTGGTGCCGGAGCGGCTGCGGAGCCTGAGCCTGCTCTCGGTGGGGCACCTCGCGTCGATCCTGGCCGCGGGGTGGGAGCAGAAGGAGCGGTCCTGGTACATGCTGCTGTTCCAGTTCCCCGGGGTGGCCGAGGAGTGGCTGGCGCGGGACGACTTCGCGCGGCTGCGCGAGATGCTGGCCGGGCACCCGGACGCGGAGGCCGTGATCGAGGGGCTGCGCGCCCCCGGCGCGCTGACGGCCGCGCTGGGCATCTACCGGGCGGGGCTCCCCACGGAGGTCCAGTTCGGCGCGGCGCCGCCGGCGCGGCCGCTGCCGGAGGGGGTGCCGGTGATGGGCGTGTGGTCCGCCGGGGACCGCTTCCTGACCGAGCGTTCGATGGCGGGCACCCATGAGCACGTGCGGGGGCCGTGGCGGTACGAGCGGCTGGAGGACGCCGGGCACTGGCTCCCGCTGGACAGCCCGGAGCGGGTGAACGCGCTGCTCCTCTCCTTCCTCGGGGAGCACTGAACGGGCCCCCGGGAGCGCGCGGTTCACCGGGGACGGCCGACGGGGGGCGGCCGTCCCCGGCCGCGACCGCCCCGGCGGCACCGTTGTGCGCCGGTTCCGCCCGGGCGGGGCCGTGAGACGGCGGACGCCCCGGCCGGACGGGCCGGACGCGGCGCCGGGCCCGTCTCACCCCCGGATCGTCCGGCCCCCGGGGCGGGGCGCTCAACCGGCGGCGGGAAAGTGTGTCAGAAGCGCCGCGCCGGTTTGAGCGGCCCTTGAGCGGATGTCAACCCGCCTGCGGCCGGACGGACTTGGTGCGCCGGGCCCGTCCGGGTCGCCTCGGCCCGCCGGGCCGCCCGGTCCGCCGGGGCCGGGGCGCGCTCCTTCGGTACCCCTCCCCCGTACCCCTCCCCGCGTTCCCCTCCTGTGCTCCCGCTCACACAGGGCTTTTGTGCGGCATTTGTGCGGCCGTTGAGCGGTGTCCCGGATGATGGTGCGGACCGGAGCCGGCCGGGAGGACGGCGCGTACGAGGGAAACGGGGTAGGGCACGTGGACAGCGAGTGGCTTCGACGGTTCTCCGTCCCCACCGGGGGCTCCGCGGCGGGCGGCACCACTCTGGTGTGTCTTCCGCACGCGGGCGGTGCGGCGAGCACGTACGTGCCGCTGGCCCGGGCGCTCGCGCCGGCCGTCGAGGTGCTGGCCGTGCAGTACCCCGGCCGCCAGGACCGCAGACACGAGCCTCCGGTCGACGACCTCGGCGCGCTGGCCGACGCGCTCGCCGCCGAGGTGCGGGACCGGCTGGAGGGTCCGTACGCCTTCTTCGGGCACAGCATGGGGGCGGTCCTCGCCTACGAGACCGCCCGGAGACTGAGAGACCGCCAGGAGACGGGTCCCGTCCGCCTGTTCCTGTCCGGCCGGAGGGCCCCGGCCCTGGACCCGAGCCCGCACGACCGGCTGCTGACCGACGCCGACGTGATGGCGGAGGTCCGGCGGCTCGGCGGCACCACCCCGGCGGTCCTGGACGACCCGGAGGTGCGGGAGATGGTGATGCCCGCGCTGCGCGCCGACTACCGGGCGGTCGGGAGCTACGCGTGGCGGCCGGGCGCCCCGCTGGACGTGCCCGTCGAGCTGTACGTCGGGGACAGCGACCCGGTGGCTCCCGTGGAACAGGTCTCCGCCTGGCGGGAGTTCACCACCGCCACCACCCGCCTGGAGGTCTTTCCCGGCGGTCACTTCTACCTCGACCGGAACCTGCCGGCGATCGCCGCGTCGGTGACCCGGGCCCTGTCGGCCCCGGCCGACGGGCTCGCGCCGCACCCGGGCGTCCGCTCCTGAGCCGCCCGGTCCGCGGTTCCGCCGGTTCCGCGGGCCCGTCCGTTCCGTCGTTTCCGTCGTTTCCGTCCGTTCCGTCAGTTCGCAAGTTGCCAAATTCGTAAGTTCCGTGAGTTTCGTGAGTTCCGTGAGTCCGTGAGTTCCGCGAGGAGAAGGGGGCGGGGGCGAGGTGTCCCCGCCGCCCTTCCGTCCGTCGCGCACCGGGGCCGCCACGGCGTTCCCGGGGATCCTCGGCCCCGGCCCGCGGTCCTCGTCCGCGCTTCCGGCCGGGCCGTCCGCGCACATCGTCGTGCCCGGACATTCCTTCGACGTCACCCGGCGTTCCTTCGGCGTGCGCGTGACCGGGGTAGCCTCTGAGGTGCGTCCTCTTCACGTTTCCCGGCCGAGGGCCGGCCGGCCCGGACCGTTGCAGCGTGCCGGCCGGAGGGACCTCGGCGAGCACGTGGCGCAGCGGACGGACCGGGCATCCTCGGCGGAGGGCGGGGACGGGCACGGGTTGCCGAATGGGGGGTCGATGCAGTTCCGATTACTGGGTCCGATGGAAGTGCTGGACGACGGCAGGACGGTGGGACTGGGCGGCGCCAAGCAGCGCGCCACCCTCGGTTTCCTGCTCCTGCACCCGAACAAGGTGGTGCCCACGAGCAGACTCCTGGGCGCCCTGTGGGAGGGCGACGACGCGCCGGTGACGGCGCGGAAGATCCTGCAGAACGCGGTCTACGGACTCCGCGGGGCCCTCTCCTCCGGCCGGGGCGCGACCGGCGCCGCGGCCCCCGCGCTGCTGACCCGGCCGCCCGGCTACATGATGCGGGTCGATCCCGACCAGGTCGACCTGCACCTCTTCCACGCCCTCGCCGGCCGGGGCCGGGACCACCTGGCCGCGCAGGACCCGGAGACGGCGGTGACCCTGCTGCGCGACGCGCTGGCACTGTGGCGCGGCCCCGCCCTCGCGGACCTCGTGGAGAAGGACGTCGCCTGGCCGGAACTGGCCGCCGTGGAGAACGCCCGGCTCGACGCGATGGAGGACTACGTCGAGGCCCAGCTGGCCTGCGGACGGCACCACGAGATCCTCGCGGAGCTGGAGGCGATGGTGCGGGCCGAACCGCTGCGCGAGCGCGCCTGCGGCCAGCTGATGCTCGCGCTCTACCGCTGCGGCCGGCAGGCCGACTCGCTCGCCGTCTACAGCCGCGTCCGGGCCGTGCTGGTCGAGACCCTGGGCCTGGAGCCGGGGCACGGACTCCAGGCGCTCCAGCAGCGGATCCTCACCCAGGACCCCGCGCTGCTGCTGCCCCGCGCGCCGGCCCGGCGGCTGCTCGACGCCCCGGACGGCGGGGCCCGGGAACGGCTCCTCGCCGTCCCGGCGCCCGCGGACCCGGTGACCGCCGCCCCGGCGGACGCGGACCGGGCGCCCGCGGAGGCCCGGCGCCAGTCCGGCACCGAGCGGCGGCAGGTCAGCGTCGTGTCCGTACGGACCCGGATCGCGTCCTCGCTCGGCGGCGCCGGCGGCGAGCGGGAGCTCGACGACCTCCTCGACGGGGCCGAGCTGCTGGTCCGGGAGCAGATCGAACGCTTCGGCGGCGTCGTGACCGCCGCCATCGGCTCCATCTCCGTGGGCCTGTTCGGGATCGACTCCTCCCAGGAGGACGACGCCCGGCAGGCCGTGCTCGCGGCCCTCGCCATCCGGGACGTCCTCGACGTGCCCGCGTCGGCGGGGGCCGGCGGCGAGCGGTCGACGGTGCACGTCGTGGTGACCACCGGCGAGGTGATGCTCCGCAGGCGCGGGCGGGACGCGGTCCCGGCCGTCTTCGGCGACGTCCTCGACGAGTCCCAGGAGCTGCTCTGCGAATCCCCGGCGGGCGAGGTGCGGGTCAGCGAGGAGGTCCGCCGCGCGAGCGAGCACGCGGTCCGCTACCGCCGGTCCGACACGCACCCGCTGAACTGGCAGGCCGTGGCGGCGCTGGGCGGCGGGGAGGACGAGGCCGCCGACGACGGGCTCTCCGTCGAACTCGACGTGCTGCGCGGCCTGGTGAAGCGCACCCGGCAGCGGGCCGTGCCGCACCTGGTCACGGTGATCGGCGATCCGGGCACCGGCAAGAGCCGGCTCCTGGCCGAACTGCGCCGCTCGGTGGCCGAGGAGCCCGACGGGCCGCTCGTCCTGTCGGCCCGGGCGGCCGGCGGCCCCGGGGGGCCCGGCGGGTCGCCCCTGACCGTCCCGGGCGAACTCCTCGCCGCCTTCTGCGGCATCGGCCCCGAGGACACGCCGGGGGCCGCGATGGCGGCCCTGGAGCACGCCTCGCTCCCCCTGTACCGCTCCGAGGCCGTGCGGGAGCAGCGGATCCCGCTCCTGTGGGCGCTCGTCGACCCCGGCGGCGAGCCCGCCGCCGGGGAGGCGCGCCCGGCCGACGTGCTGGCGGCGTGGCGGGAGTTCCTGCTGCTGGCGGTCCAGCGGCGGCCCCTCGTGCTGTGCCTCGACGATCTGCACCTCGCTCCGGAGACGGCCCTGGAGGCGGTGGAGGAGCTGGTGGAGTCCGCCGGCGAGGGGCCGCTGTTCGTGATCACCGCCGCCCGGCCCGAGCTGCTGGAGCGGCGTCCCTCCTGGGCCGGCGGGAAGAGCCACACCATGACGGTGACGCTGGCCCGCCCCGAGCGGATCACCAACGAGCAGCTGGTGGAGTTCCTGCTGTCGGCGGTCCGCAACGAGGGGCTCCAGCGGCTGAACGGCTCGCACGCCGGGTGATCCCCGGGAGCCGGGGCCGGGCGGTGGGTCACTCGAACTCGTCGATCAGGGCGAACAGTTCCTCGTCGGCCGCGTCGTCGAGGTCCCCGTCGAACAGCGTCTCCGGCAGCGGTCCGGCCGTGCCGCCGCCCGCCGCGCCGCCGTCCGGGGCGCCGCCGAGCATCCGCCGGATCCGTTCGAGCGCCTCCGTTTCGAGCTGCCCGTCCCGGATCAGCGTCTCCAGCCGGTCGAGGAGCGGCGCGGTCCTGGCGGCGGCCAGCACGCCCCGTACGTACGCGGCCAGGGCGGCCGGGGTCGGGTGGTCGAACACCAGGGTGGTGGGCAGCCGTTCGCCGGTGGCGGCCGCCATCCGGTTGCGCAGCTCGACCGCGGTCAGCGAGTCGAAGCCCAGCTCGGTGAAGGACGCCTCCGAGGCGATCGCGGACGCGTCGGCGTGTCCGAGCGCCGCGGCGACCTCCCGGCGCACCAGGTCGAGCACCGCGCCCGGCTGTTCCCAGGCGATGCCGGCGCCGGCCGCTTCCGGCCGTCCGGCCGCCTCCGGCGCCGCCGGTCCGGCGGGCGCGGTGCGGGGCGCGAGGTCCCGCTGGAGCGCCGGCGGCCGGGGGGCGGCGGCGAGGGCCGCCCGGT